>CBIHOP010000182.1:0-6879 GCA_966211385.1 uncultured Bacteriovorax sp. | reverse complement strand
AGATGGTGGACAAGTAAGCGGCCACGACGGTTCTACTGCAAAGTTTGGAGCTCTTTACCTAAATCCAAACTACCAAGTTGCAAATCTTCTTTTCAGATACAACCTGAATGCAGTTGGAAACAATGCTGAAAGCATTTACGACTCATACATTACAAACACAACGTACATCAAACTTCGTTCATCTTATTCAACTGAGAAATGGGTTTTTGATACTGCTGTTATTTACGCCCGCGCGGAAGAAGTAGCAACAACAGGTAAAGCTGCTTTCAACCACACTAAACATAAAATTTTCAATTCCATCGCTTCTCAAGATGACTCGCTTGGAACGGAATTTGATTTCAATGCAACTTATAAGTGGAACAATGAAGTTTCAGTAGGTGCTGGCCTTGGATACTTAATGACTGGTGACTATTACTCATTCACGAACACTGCTGGTGTGACGAATGAAGCGAAGAACGCTCTCGTTCTTCAAGTTAATACTGGCGTAACTTTCTAATTCGATCTTAATAAAAAAAGGCCTTCGTGAGAAGGCCTTTTTTTTGTCTAATTTTTTAAGATTCTAAATTCCTGGCCATCCACCCATTTGTCCCATCTGCGGTTGTTGCAACATCATTGGTTGTTGCATCTGGAACTGACCCTGCATTGGCATCTGCATCTGACCTTGTCCTTGCATCATGAAAGGCATTTGCTGTTGTTGCATGAAAGGCATCTGTCCACCCATGTTGTAAAGTGATGGATCGTAAATTGTCGAGGTCTGAGGACCTTGATAGTAAGCTGGGTAGCGATCAGAGAAATTATCTTCAAAGCTTGTGTACGAAGCACCGTATGGGTCATACATTTCACTGTCTCTTTCAGCTTTGCTTGCAATCTTTCTTTGGTACTCATTGTAGTTCATACCCATCTTATCAAGCTTCGCGTTTTTACCTTTGATGTAGTAAAGATCTTTGTCGCGTCTTTTTAATTCATTATTTCTGCGTGACTGATAACCGTTTTGAAACTCTTTACACTTAATAGGATTTCTCATCCCACCAGTCATACCGGCCGTACAGTAGTTTTGATAATCCTGCATTTCTTTTTTCTCATATGAAGCCCAACGAGAGTTCATACGAGTGATTGCACCTTCTCTTTCTTTTTCTGTTTTCTTGATTGGATAAAGGTTTCCTTGTCCAACAAGATATTGATCAGTCCAATCCGTAAGTGTTCTATCAAAAGTAACAATACGATCACCTTGTTCTTGGTTAGCTTTTTCAATCGTTAATTGTTTTCCGCGTTTTTCATCAATTGAACCAGCATAAACTCTTCCATATAGGTAAGATTTTAGACGAATATCTTCGATGACTTTAGCTTGATCTGTAATCGCATATTTTTCCATTAGCGAATAAAGATTTGCAAACGATGTCGCTTGTCTCTTTGAGAAAGCAGAGATGTCTTCATTTATCTTTTTTACTTCTTCATCGATTTTTCTTAAAGCTTCAGGATCTTCCGTTTTTGCTCTTTCTTGAAGAAGCGTATCAAGACGGTAGATGGCCTGATTTAGAAATTTTGAATCGAGTTGTTTTGCTAAATCTGCATATTTTGTTACTTCTTTTTTAGCAGTGCTCTCATCCATCGTTTCTTTGTTTTTATTAACTTTATCTTCGATCTTGCTCATTTCTTCATAGATTTTTGCAACATCTGTTTTAACTGCATTTAAATAGCTCGCATCAAGTTCAGCTTTGATTTTGTCAGCGATGTCTTTGAGTGCATCAGCATTACCAAGAGAACGTCTTGCTTCCGCAATTTTCTGAGCATCTTTTGTTTTACAGATTTCATTAATTTCTTCAATTAATACATCTTGTCCTTTATTGACATAAGTTAACTGAGGCTCAACTTTTTCAGCTCTCATACATAGACTTGATGGAAGTTCAACTTTGTCATCAAATCCATATAGACTTTCGTAACCATCTTTACCTGAATATGCTTTAGGAAATGCGTAAGAAAGTTTTACTGTTTTTTTGACGTCTTTCTTTTTATCGAAATCATATGACAACACATGTGAGTATTCAGAATACTCTTTTCCTTCACGTGCACTGTGATCGATTTTTCCATCTTCGAGGATTTTTGCATCTTCGAGACACTTAACGTATTCACCGTAAGTTTTTCCGTTATCAACGGCCATCATGACAGTAATGTTTCTTGTTTCTGGATCTTGATGGATAAGAGGTACAAACTTACCGCATACATCGATCGATGCTGGAACTTTTACAAGAACTTGATTATCAGGTCTAAGTTCAAATTTTAGTGGAGCTCCGTCACGACTTATATGTTGAAAGAAATCGAGTGGAAAATACTTAGCTGCATCTTGATCCATGTTACAACTTACGCTCGCTGTACCTGGCTTAAGATCAATCTTTCGTGTATCAACTGGCTTGCCAGGTTTGATCACAACATTTTCTGGATTCGCTGTTGAAGTTGCACTCGGTACTTCACCATTTGAACCAGCTGGTTTTCGCACTCCTTTGATACCTGCTACTGCACTGTCTGCGAGTAGGGCCGCAAAAATGAGATGAACAACAACTGCATTCTTTTTGAATTTCATACGAATTTTCCTTGTAGACCAAAGTCTTACTAGTTCTCTTCGTCTTAACGGTAAAAAATGAAGTTTACTTTAATACTTAATCAAAATAATAAGGATCTACGTCGATTTTCAATGAGATAGCTGAAGAATCAGTTTTATGCTTGAGGTAGGTATTTAAAGCGTTGTGAAGTTGGTTAATATCATCACTTCTTATCATTATAGACCATGTGAACTTATTAACCTTTTTTTCAATCATTGAAGGTCTTGGTCCCAAGACATCCACCTTTTTAAAGTGTTGGTTAGTGAGATCTTTAAAAATTTGGGTTTGTTTACTCACTTCTTTAATAAGCTCGCCCTGATCTTTCCCATTAAAATAGAGCAGTATCAGTTTTTTTGCTGGTGGAGATGAGCACATAAGTCTCATGGGTATTTCATCATGATAAAAACGATCGAAACTATGATCTTGAACATAAGTAAAAATTTTATTTTCGGGAGCTAGTGTATGAACAAGGACTTCAGCTTCTTTGCCGAAACGTCCGGCGCGTCCACTGACCTGAGTGAGTGTCTGGTATACACGTTCATTAGATCGAAAATCCGGAAAGTTTAATTGCGAATCAATTCCTAAAATAACGACCAAATTCACATTTTCAAAATTGTGACCCTTTGAAAGCATTTGGGTTCCAACCAGAATGTCACTTTGTCTAGAATGAAAACGATTTAAAGTGGCTTCAAGATTATCAAACGTTTTAATTTCGTCACGGTCGAAGCGCTCAATCACTTTATCGCTGAATAGTTGCTGAATAACTTCGTGAGCTTTCTCGGTTCCAAAACCTTTCGGCTGAAGATTGAGATTCATGCATTCAGGGCACATTTCCGGCGCTGGCATTTTGTATTCACACGTCTGGCATGAAAGCTCACTTCTACGTTTGAAAAATTTCAGATTTGTACTGCAATTGGGACAGGCGAATTGATGTCCACAGGCATTACATTGAAGATAACTTGCGTACCCAAGTCTGTTGATAAAGACGAGCACTTGCTCGTTTTTATCAAGGGCCTTTCGTATTTTAAAAACACTTTCACTACTATAAGGCCAAAGCATTTTTTCAGATTCAACTCTTGCGCGTCCACGCATATCGACCAATTCAACTTTCGGCAGTGAAGCCGATTGCGCACGTTTTTTCAGTGGCAGATAGTTATCACCTTCGACGAAACTCTTATATGTTTCAACCATTGGAGTAGCTGAACCAAGGATGACAGGTATTTTTTCCAGAGATGCTCTTTTGATCGCAATATCGCGAGCATTATAGGTACAGCGGTCATCTTGTTTGAAAGATTGATCGTGTTCTTCATCAACGACAATCATTCCTAAATTTTTTATCGGAAGAAAAACGCTGCTGCGAACACCAAGAATCATTTTGGGTTTATCATCTTCTTGCAACAGTTTCCACAATCCAAACTTATCCGAATTGCTAATGGCACTGTTATAAGAATAAATAGGAATATTTAAATATGTTTGAAATGTTTTAAGAAATTGGGGAGTCAGGTTAATTTCTGGAAGCAGAAAAAGTATTGATTTCCCTTTGGCGATTGTTTCTTTAATGAGTTTTAAATAAACAATTGTTTTACCTGCGCCCGTAACACCATGAAGGAGCCATTTAGAAAACTTTTCTGAACCGGAATTGCTGATTTTTTCGACTGCATTCTTCTGTTCATCAGTCAGAATAAAATTTTCTTCAATCCCTTGACCTTGATCAAAGTTTAATTTACGCGGTCTTTTAAGAAATGGTGGAAGAACATCAAAAATTAATTGTCCGAGAGGATAGTGATAATAATTGGCCATCCACTGAAAAAGTTCACACTCGCTTTCGCTTAAAACAAGATCACCCACGATTTCTTTAATCGGCTTCAACTTGGCAAGATCCATTGTTTTGGCGATTTCTTCGCCAACTAGCTCAGACCAAACACATCCGTCTATGAATCTGTTTTTTCCGAGAGGAACTTTAACCAACGTTCCTTTTTTCAATTGTGAGGATATTTCCGACGAAGCCGAATAAGTCAGCAAAGACTGATTGAATGGAGTGTTCGCAGCTACGAGAAAAAAATTTTCCATTAAAATAGAAATGGATAAGTCACAGCTTCTTGATTTGGAGCTTTTTTCAATTCTTCAAATGTTTCGCTGATTTTTCTGTCTGCTTTCAGTTTGTTGTCCAAGCTTAATACTTGAACTTTATATTGAATGCCTTTTTGATCCTTCAAATTCATAAATTTTGGCAATTCGTTTACACCGTTAAACAAGACGTATGTGTTTACATCCAATTTAATTTGTCCTTCTGGTGAATTAAGTTCGAGTTGTCTTAAACGTCTTTCTTCATTTGAGAAAAAGCCTTGAACGTTCTTCCAGTCTGCTTTCCACATAAACTCATTGTCTTTTTTAACCAGTTCTATGTTTGGAGCTCTTTTAAATGTATTTGCTCTAAAGAGTTCCAAAACTTTTTCTTTTTGGCGTGGATCTTCCGGATTGAGAGGTGATCCTGCATCCCCTCTTCCCTTATTGTTAACAAGGTGAGATCGGTAAGCGCGAAGCAGTTTCATCTTCTCTTCATTAAGAATCATTTTATTCTTAACAATTGTTGCACCGTTTTTTTCCAGAAAAATTTCCATCCCTGTCGGACGATTTGTCGTAAGCATAGAGAGGGCCGCGAAGAATAAACCTCGTTCCATACTTTTTTCACGACGAATTTGTCCCATAAGATCCGGAACAAATTTAACGTTTTTCACCTGAGTGTTCTGCATCTGTGCATTCGAATATAAAACTTGAAGCATGTTGATTGAGTTTGGATTCTCAAGTGAAATAATGAGTTTCAAATAATCAGTTTTTTCTGGTTCTGACAGATTCTGAAGCATTAACTTCATTGTAATGAACTGACCTGGAAGTTCTGAGTTATTTAAATTTTTAAGAAGTCCTTCTTCCGTCGGGACGGCCGCAAAAGATTTTAAGCCGAACGCACAGAAGGCCAGCATTACAACAATAAACTTCTTCAAATTCATGAAACCCTACTTGATATTATATTTCTCAACTTTTTCTTTAATAATTTTTCTCATAGCTCCTTCTGATTCTTTATTCATAAGAGCAAATTCAACCGTGGCATTTAAATATCCTTCGATATTTCCGGTATCAAAACGTTGTCCTTCAAAGATGTGAGCATAAACTTCGCTTTCTTTTGCGAGGAGATTGATAGCGTCTGTTAGTTGGTATTCCCCACCAACTCCTTTTGGAATGACTTTTAATGCATCAAAAATTTCCGGACAAAACACATAGCGCCCAGGTGTAGCAAGGTTAGTTGGAGCATCTGCTGGCTTAGGCTTTTCCACCATGTTCGTCATGCGCATTGTTTTTTTAGCAGCATCGACAAAATTACCTTTAACAACACCGTACTTATAAGTTTCCATCGGATCAATTTCCATTACACCGATGACGTTAGCGTTGTTGTGCTTGCGAGATGTTTCAATCAACTGTCTTGTAACTGGATTAGGACCTCTTACAATTTCATCCCCGAGTATAACGGCGAACGGCTCATTCCCTACAACGTCTTTTGCACAGAGAACAGCATGCCCAAGTCCAAGTTGTTCCTTTTGGCGAACAGCTGTGACTTCAACCATTTTTCCAATTTCTTGAATGAGTTCAAGTTCTTTAATTTTTCCATTCTTAATTAAGAAATCTTCCAAATCAAAGTTACGATCGAAATAATCTTCGATCGCATTTTTACCTGATGTAATGAAGATGATTTGTTCAATACCTGACAAAATCGCTTCTTCAACCACGTAGTGAATCATGGGTAAATTGATAATTGGAATCATCTCTTTCGGCACCTGCTTGGTGGCCGGTAAAAATCTTGTTCCTTTTCCTGCAACTGGGATGACGGCGCGGCGAATTTTCATTATAATTTCCTTTTAAGTCCCTCATTATTTTAAAAGGAAAGAGTAATATTCGCAATCAATTCAAAAAAACTTTATTCTTGTTATTAACGCTCACTTCAAGTGTAGCTGGTGCTTCAATGTTAGAATTTGAAACAACACACTTGAAATCTATGGCCGGAACAGGAGTTGCTGGCGTTCTTGCAGAAGAAGCAGCATTTTTAAACCCTGCCAGTCTTGCCTTTTTTAATAATTTAACAGTGCACGCTCAACGCGACTCTGTGAAAGTTAAAGACTCTGCCGGGAATGTGATTCAAAAGCCCACTTCCATGGGATTTGTCGTTGCAGACGGAAATCCTAATTTGAGTGGATCGCTTAGCTATGTAGATCAAGAAGATCAATTCACA
>CBIHOP010000181.1:0-6920 GCA_966211385.1 uncultured Bacteriovorax sp. | reverse complement strand
CGTCGAGAGATCTGAAGGACAAGAGAAAATAGCAAAGTAGAATTGATTCCCTTTCGTTCCTAAATTTAGGAAGAAATAAAAGCACTGATCTACTTTCAAACTCATGCAATGAAGATCTTTGATGTGCTCACGCTTCATCATAATCTCTTCAACAATGGTCGGGCTATAAAGGCGCATTCTATCTTTTTTACCAAGGACAGAACGACATTTTTTTAATTCGAGTTTCGCAATTTTATTTTGAATTGAGTAAACGAGCATTGGCCTGATCAAAAAAGTTTTGGCCATAAATGCTTCGAGGTAAAGCATGAGCTTTTTCTCGTCCTCAAAAGGAGGAAAATCACTTAAAAATTGAATTAGGTCTTCGCTCATTAATTTTTTTCCGATGAAGGAACATCTTCTTGGGCCAGATCAATATCTTCTTCTAAATTTTTGATCGAGTGTCTCAAGGTTTTCATTATTTTATTCAGTTTATCTTCTAAACGTCGTTTGTCTTCATTTGAGCGCTGTTCTTTTATGGATGCATTTTCCATGTTAAATTCAAGAGCATCGATTTTTCTTCTGAGTTCAAGAATCTTTTGATCTCGCCCATGAACTTGTGAGTCGATATCCATTGTGAGCATTTCCAGCTTACTCTCGAGTTCTTTCTCTCTCAATTTTACCTGGTTGTAGTCAATGCGCACCTTCTGCTCTAATTTCTCGCGGCGCAATTCTGATTGACGGGCCTTTTCTTCAGCGAGTGCCTTTTTCTCTTCACTCAACGTAAGACGATACTTCATGTCTTCAAGTTCAACCATATGTCTTTTGCGGAGAATTGAAATTTCAATTTTCGCTTCATCAAGTCCAGCTTTTAAACTTAAATTGTCCTGTTCCAATTCGCGCTGATCAACTTTCATCGCTTTGATCTGGCCCAATAATTCTTCTCGTTCTTCACGCAGCTGACGGATAGTAGCATGAAAACGAACGGAATCTTCGTCGTTCATTCTCTCGATGCGTACTTCTCGTTCCGGCGTAGGTTGAGCTTCAGCAACTTTTTCACGACGAGGAGCTACTTCCGCTAATGGTGTATGAGAGAATTGAGGTGTCACCGCTCCATTGAAGGCATCAAGATTAAACTCGCTGGTTCCTTCAATCGGAGTTGTATCATCGATCGTAAAACCAGTTCCATCTTCATCAATGTTTAAATCTCTTGTCGTTGAATGAGTAACTGAACGATCAGCTTGTAAACTCGCCGAAAGCTCTGGCAAAGAAAATCCGTCAGAAGGAGTTTTGTCCGATGTGCTTAACATCGATACATCAAATTCCTGAGTCGCATCTTTTTTAGGTCGAATGATATCTTTTATAGTCGATTCAATATTTGCTTTGGCCTCTTCAGTGCTCATCAAATCGGCCGTACCTTGAGGAATTTCTTCTTCGGGTTGATCCAGCGAAAATGATTGCAGATCGACATTAGAGAGCGCCGATGAATTAATCACAATGGTCTTTTGCGTATTTTCGTTGAAATCCTGAAGAGGTTCAATTCCCTCTAAACTAAAACCGCTATTGGTATCGTTTGGTGCGAGAGTGAGTCCAGAATTAGTCTGATTGGATGCCATCGAAGGCATTGATGGTGGCAATTTTTCCGGCACGAGATCGTCAACTTCGTTGAAATCGAGAGAAAAATCGAGCCCACTTTCATCTGCAATAATATTTTTATTCGATGGTGAAGACACTTCTTTTGGAGCAGCAACTTCTTCACTCAACTCATCTTCAATGGTGAAATCCAGATCAATAACCTGCGATTCTCCTGAATCTTTTTTATTTGCCGGAGCACTCATTCCACTGTCCTCTGCACGGAAAGACTCACCCATTGTCATAGATAAACTTTCAGAATCTGGCATTTCTGCAATTTTTCTTTTTACTTCAGCTGCTTTAAAAACCAAATCAAAACGTCGTTGAATACGATCGTTTAATTGATCTAGAGAATCAGCATTCGCTTTTTTTATCGCACTCATTTCACAACCTCGGTAGTGAGTCTTCAGTGAAACATGGTCTATTTCAATTTAGCTTATCGGTTGATGTTTAAAAAAACCGTAGTCTTCCTGTGAATTGGTCTTGCCCATAAATTCTTTTAAGTTGATCTTAATTTCCCTTTTGTCTAAAATAATCACAACACGCTAATGACATTAACAAACTTGAGCAAAATGCAAGGTTATTTCAAGATGAAAAGAACGATCAAGGCCATGGTACTTTCCCTATCACTAGGCCTAGCTGCTCCTCTCTCTGCCCAAAACGTAGGACCAACTGGAAAAGTTTATCCCGCACCACTACTCATGCTGGATAGCTTTTTCGCTCACCATGTGATCGTTGCTGAAAAATCTACGCATGCTCTTCACCTTTTTAAAAATAATGAAGGATATCCAGAATTGATCCGTAGCTATCAAATGGCTACGGGAAAAAAGAGCGGCGACAAAATGGCCGAAGGTGATTTTAAAACACCTGAAGGGATTTATAATTTTACTGAATTTCTCTCTAAGAAAGAAGTGCTTGCTCAATCAGGACCTGCAGCTGTTATTTACGGTGCCGGTGCTTTCGTAACTGACTTTCCAAACCCGGTTGATCTTCGTATGGGCAAAACTGGTTCAGGAATTTGGCTTCACTCAACAAACGATGAAACAAGAATTGATAAAGGTCTTGATTCGCGCGGATGTGTTGTAACGGCCAATAACGACCTCATCGATGTTTCAAAATATCTCGAGCTCAATAAAACTCCGATCGTCATTGTTCAGGATCTTGTTTATTTAAACGAGAAAACTTTTGAATCACAAAAAGGTGATTTGAAAAAAATGGTTGATGGCTGGTTAGAGGCCTGGAGAAACAAAGATATTGAAACGTATATGAGTTTCTATCACCCTACTGAATTCAAAGATCAAAAAGGTAACTACGCTCAATACAAAGCTTATAAAAAAGCTGTTTTCTCAAATCCGGGTAAGACACAAATTGATTTAAAACACATTTCAATACTTCAAGCGAAAAACTACGCTGTTGCTACATTCACTCAGGATTATCAATCAAAAACAATTAACGACATCGGTCGCAAGATTCTCTATTTAAGACAAGATGAATCTTATAACTGGAAAATCGTTTCAGAAGTATGGACTAAAAAAGGACTGGAAAATCTTGATACCCTCGCATTCGAGCCATCGTTAAGATTTTTTAGTGACGACGCTGGAAAAAAGAAAGGCAATAACTAGTGAACGAAACTAGGCCGGATCCAAAAAGCGTATCCATCATCTATCACCAGAAGAGTGACTCTCCTAAATATTTCGAAATTAAGAAATCGAAAATCTATCTTCTGTTGATTGGGTTACCAACTATTACTCTCATCTCACTCGTTCTCGGCGCCATAGGACTCGTACACACAAGTCCTTTTCATCTTGTGCAGAATGTACGCGAATCAAGTCGAGCACAAGAAGCTTTGAATGCCAGACAAGATCTCATCGATGAAAACACAGAACTGAAGGCCGAAGTTGAAAAACTAAAAGCAGAGGCCCAAGCAACACCTCCGCAATCAGCGAGTGAAACTGCAACAGCAGCTGGTGATACAAAATGTCCTGCTCCTGTGGCCTGTCCAGCAACAGGCACTTCATTAACTGCGAACTCTATTGGTCTTTCTACGCTGTCTTTTTTCAAACCGATTCAAGGTCAAAAAGATCGCACGAGACCTGCTCAAATCAATCTCTCGGGCTTTAAAACAGTTACTGGTAAAGATACGCTTAATCTGCAATTCAATATCATTCCAGCAGTCAGCAACGACGCCAAAATTTCAGGACACATTATTGTCCTGATGAAAACTGAACAGACTGTACAGGTCTATCCAGCGGCCGCTCTCTTTGGCGCCGACAACCAAATCAATTATTCATCTGGCGAAACTTTTGCGACTCAAAGATTTAGACCAGTAGACGCTGTTTTCAATAAACCTCGTCGCGCTGGAAATGCAGTCTTTACGATCTTCATTTTCTCGCGCACGGGTGATCTCATCCATTATCAAAACGCCGCGCTGGCGATTAAACTTTAAGGCCATTTCATGATTCATGACCAAAGCTTCACCACTCTGGGAAAAAAATCGCACTTTGAAGGAACACTAAAACTTAATGGTCCAACCCATCTTTTAGGTTCTTTTAAAGGTGAATTAACAATTGAATCACAATCATTATTAGTGCTGGAAATAGGTTCTCTGACGGAAGGGACCATTATCTGCGACCATCTGGAAATCTACGGTGAATTCACTGGCGAGATTAGAGCTACGGGAGTTGTGACGTTATATCCGACTTGTAGTGTGAGTGGGAAAATCATTGCGAAGGGTTTAGAAATTCTTCCGGGTGCCCAGGTTAATATGAATGGACACACGGAAGAACTGAATTCTGCTGCTAGATAAAAGGTTTAAAATCTAAAACTTTAAGTTTGCCGTATTTCTTTTCAAGTTTCTTCAAGCTCGGAAGAATCTTTTTATCCCCTAGAACAAAAATAACCTGATCTTTCATTGTAAAAATTTCTTTGATTTTTTGAGAGACATCTTTCGGCCCAAACTTTTGAACCGCATCTTTAAATTCGAACAAATCTGAGTAAGGCTTTCCTACGTGATCGAGATATTGCAATTGATTAAGGAAAGCGCGATTGCTTTCAAACTTAAAGGGATGTCCACCAACAAGATTTCCTAATGAAAGTGAAAGCTCATCTTCTGTTACACCCTTTGCACTAATAGTTGAAACAGTATCATCAATAACTGTGATTAACTTATCGATCGTTTCATTTTTCGTGAATGTAGAAATTCCTGAACGTCCATACTGCTTTTGAGTTGAGATGTACGATCCGATTGAATAAGTAAGGCCTCGCTTAACACGAACTTCGCGCATAAGTTTTGATGTAAATCCACCACCCAGAAAATCTGAAGCGAGCATGTCCAGGTTTCTATCCTGAACTTCTTCTGGAGAGAGAAAACGTCCAATTCTCAATTGCACTTGATTGGCATCAGGCACTGGAACGAATACGAATTGTCCTTTAGCTTTAGGTTTTTTTGCAGGAGTTATCTCACGAACAAAATCATCTTTTGTACCGGCAAGTTTACATTCATCTTTTAGAATTTTTTCTACACTAAGAATGCTTTTAGGACCTGTGAGATAAATTCTCTTTTTTACTTTATCGAGAAAGTAATTCATCTTTCCTTTAAGTGCTGTTGGCGTATAGCTGTTAAAGTCAGCCGTTTTTCCACCCACCGGATAGGAATACGCCGTTCCACCTAGGCTGATTTCACGGAAGACGCGCTCAGCGAGTCCTTGGTGAGAAGAAACGAGCGACTGCAGTCCTCCCCTTTCAAGTGCTAATTCTTTTTTCAGAACGTTTTCCGGATATGTCACGTCTCTTAAAAGTGAACACATCAGAGAAGTTGATTTTTCTAAGTCTTTTGCCAACCCCGAAAAAGAAATTGTACTGAATTCATGTGTGACATCAGAACCATAATCTGTTCCGTAAAATTCTAGTTGATCCAGAATTTCCTGTTGAGAAAGTTTTGATGTTCCTGAATCCAGAAAACTAAAACTGTGATCTGTTAGACCGCGTTCTTTTTCTCCATCACTTAGTGCTCCATCGGCAAAATAGATTGAGATGTCATAAGTTGGGAAGCGAGCATCTTCAATATAGACGACCTCAATGCCGTTCCAGTTTAGTTTTTTAATATTGTCTTCAATGTTTTGCGAGCTCGCTGACCAAAGCACCGATGGGGCCAGCATGAGTCCTAATGAGATTGCGATGATATTTTTTTTCATTATTTGTTTCCTGAAGTTTTAGGATATTTATCCCATGCTGAAAGAAAAATGTTTGGTGTTCCGATGAGCACTTCTTTACAAGTGGCCAGTGCTTCGCTTTTTGTAACCGAGTTATAGATTTCCATTTCTTTCAATCCGTAGTTGTAATCACCAAACCACTTTTCATTTCTAATAATGGCCGATGCAACTCCTGCGTTTGATTTAAGTGCATTATATCCACCAACAAGAATCTGATTTTTAGTTTTCTGAAGAGCACGATCCGTAATTGCAGCATCACACATAACTGGAAGTTCTGCTGTTAAAACGTTTCTGACATTTTCAACAGTCTGTCCTTCAACTAACTCTCCTGAAAAATTAAAAACTCCACCGAAAGTCAGATTGTGATTGGAAATACCGATATCCTGAAGAAGTGGATTGTCTGACTTCACAAATTTCTGCACGAGGTATGAGCTTCCTCCACCAGCAAGAATGTTCGCCACTAAATCCATAACGTAAGCTTTGCGTGTTCCGATTTTTTCGGCCGGATAGGCCATGATAAATTTTGGAATTGGATTTGTTGCATACATTTTGTATTCAGTTCCCAATTTAGGTTTTGCTACAAAACGTTCTTCATTCATATTCTTCTTTTTGTGTTCCATGAGATCTTTTGATTCAGGAATATTTTCATATTTCTCTTTCATCATTTTGATGACTTCATCAGGATCAACATCTCCGGCAATGGCGACAATCGCATTGTTCGGAACATAGTATGTTTTGAAGAAGTTCATCATTTGATCACGAGTGAGCGCTTTTAAATCAGCTTCGTCACCAATAACAGATTGTCCGTAAGGAGTTCCTTCGAATAACTTTTTCATCATCGCAAGATAAAGAAGTCCATCAGGGCTATTCTCATAGCGCATTTTTCTTTCTTCAAAGATAACCTGACGTTCACTTTCAAAAGAAACTGGTTCCAATAAAAGATTTTGCAAACGATCTGCTTCAAGATCGATCATCTGCGGAAGAAAATCTTTTGGAATGTTCTGGTAATACACAGTCATGTCGTTAGTTGTGTAGGCATTCGTCATCCCTCCACTCTTTTCGATCATGGTATCGAATTCACCTGGACCATATTTCTTGGCA
>CBIHOP010000180.1:0-6939 GCA_966211385.1 uncultured Bacteriovorax sp. | reverse complement strand
AACCCAAAGGTGAACAACCCACCATCTCCAATACTCCATGACTGACAAGTGAGATTTAGCGCCGTAGAAAAAACCTGCTGAATAGAAAAGTCCGATCGCAACAGATGCACCAGCGAACATGACAATTAATTCTTTAGGAACATTTACTTTTTTAAACACTGGAAGAAGAGCACGAATCATGAGGAACAACCAAAGAAGGAGACCAACGAAAAGTGCAATCTGCCAAACGCGACCGAGGTCTGTGTATTCGTAACCTTGATGCCCAAACCAGAAACTTAATTCAAGAGGAAGTTTTTGGTGAATGGCAAAGAACTCTCCCGCAAGCGAACCAAACACAACAACTAAGAGCGCTCCGAAAAGAACATCAACACCTAATTTTTGTCCTTTAGGTTCTGCTCCTCCAACCATCGGAGCTAAGAAAAGCCCGATCGCCAAGAATGCAGTTGCAATCCAGAAAAGTGCAGTTTGAATGTGCCAAGTACGAGTTAGAGAATATGGAAGATATTGTGAAACCGGAATTCCAAAAAAGTCCTGTCCTTCGACAGTGTAGTGAGCAGTTAAAGCGCCCAATAAACATTGAACACCAAAGAGCAATAGAACAACAGCACAGTATTTCCACAATGCTTTCATTGAGGGAGTCAAAGTGAATTTCCCCAATGGATCAATGGCTGGTGGAACAGTATCGTCTTCATGTTTTTTCTTAAATGCGTGGTAGGCCACTAATCCACCAAGAGCGAAAAGCAGAAGAACTACTGAGAGAATTGACCAAAGAGTATTGGCCGAAGTTGGTACGTTGTCGATAAGTGGTTCATGCGGCCAATTATTTGTATAAGTAAAATTCTTTTCAGGACGATTTGTTGATGCTGACCAGCTAGTCCAGAAAAAGAAATGCATCATGAGATCACGACGCTCTTCACTTGTTAAAACAAGATCGTGAATCGCATAATCTTGACGATATTTTTTGTACTCAGGGTTGTTACTAAAAATACCTTTATAATGTTTACTCAATTCTTGAATCGCGAGTAAACGATCAGGAGAAATTGTAATCGCTTTTGTATTCGGATCATAACGATTTGTACGTAATTCTTGTTTTAGTTTTTCTTTGAGTGAAGCTTGTTCTACTCCTGAGAGATCAGCATAATTTTTTTGATGATCTCTTTGGGCCCAAAGATTGAGAAGAAAAACTGATTCGCGATGAAGCCAATCTGCAGTCCAGTCCGGAGCTTGATAAGCTCCGTGCCCCCATATCGAACCAATCTGCTGACCACCAATTGATTGCCAAACAGTTTGACCAGTGAGGATTGAATCTTTAGTCATGACTTGTTGGCCATCAGTAGTCACAACTGATTCAGGAATAGGTGGAGCTTGACGGAAAATTTCTGTTCCGAAGAAACCCAGAATACTGAAAGTTCCGAGTAAGACAGCGAAGAGTAAGACCCATAATTTTTTTGTCGATTTCATTGACTACGCTCCTTTTTGCACAAGCGCGCGAGGGAACAGAATATTATTCTCAAGATGAATGTGTTCCATTAATTCTTCTTCGAGTTTTTCAAGACCTTTATAAAGTGCCTGCCACGTAGGACATGCATCAGCAGGAGGAGCAAAATCATTTGTTAGAATATGCAATGATTCTAAATGATCACCATGCGCTTCATGTTCCGCCATCATCACCTTTACTGGCATTAGTGCCAAACTTCCTTTTCCTGATTCAATCAGCGGGAAAAGAATATTTTCTTCTTTCATCATGTGTTGAAGCATCTCTTGATGCATGTGTTGAAGAAGCGCCGTCAATCCCGTTGGACAATCAGCATGAGTTGAATGAACTTTTTCAACTTTATCTGAAAGAGCGATGAGCTCAGGAAAACGTTTTTTCAAATCGAGATGATAACGAAGAACAATGTAATGAGTGATGTTCTCAAGTGGACTAGATTCAAATTCAAAAGCGTGATTCGTTTCAAGCTCACGAAGTTGAACAATGATCTCACTCACGTTGAGATTTTTTTTCTGACAAGCTTCCTCTAAAGTTTGTTTCCCTCCACAACAAAAATCGAGCCGGTTTTTTCTAAAAAGCGAAGTCGCCATCGGAATGTTAATGGCAAGTTCCGCAAGGGGCATGCGAGCGTAATTCATAAGACCTCCTGGGTAATTACCCTCCTGAATCGCAAGGGTGATGCCAGGTTTTTATTTGTGTACTTTTAACAATTTACACCCATTGAGATATGTATTTCACATCATTTAAAAGCTATGATTTTCACATCATGATGTATATAATACATCTATGCAAAATCTAGATGTTCTTCTCCCGATTGCCCTCAATTTGAACGCTACTTTATCGAGCAAGGATCGCTTCAATGAGATGTTGAAAATTCTCAAACAAACGATTCCTTTTGATGCCGCTACATTGATGTTGCTCGATCAGGAAAAGCTCACAACACTCGCGAGTTTTGGTCTAGCTCCTGAAGCTGAAACGATGGCCTATCCTCTAAGAACAAATCCGCGACTGGATATTATTGCTCAATCAAAATCACCTGTGCGTTTTCCGATTGATTGCGATCTCCCCGATCCATTTGATGGATTAGTAGCGAGTGATCCACACGCGCTCGAACATGTTCACGCTTGTATGGGATGTCCGTTGATCGTCGAAAATAAAACAATTGGGATTTTAACTGCAGACTCTTTGTCACCACATGCTTTCGATCACATCAGTGATGATTTTTTAATTGCACTCTCTGCGCTTGCAGGTGCCACTCTCCGCACTTCACTTCTGATAGAAACATTAGAAGAAACAACTCAACGCCAGGATCATGTTGCTCAAGAGCTGATGAATCAGGTTTCTGCCAAAGGTGGAGGCGAACTTATTGGGACGGGAGCTGAACTTGCTCAATTAAAAAAAGATTTAAAACTTGTCGCTAAGTCTGATTTATCCATTCTTATTTTAGGAGAAACGGGAACCGGAAAAGAACTAGTCGCGCGAGCTGTTCATTCGCATTCTAATCGTGCTCACCAACCACTCATTTATCTCAACTGTGCTGCTCTTCCAGAAAGTATTGCTGAGAGTGAACTTTTCGGTCATAAGAAAGGATCATTCACTGGAGCTATTCAAGATCGTCTAGGAAAATTTGAAGTTGCTCATAATGGAACATTGTTTTTGGATGAAATTGGTGAACTTCCACTTTCCATTCAAGCAAAGCTTTTAAGGGCCATTCAAGAAGGAGAAATCCAGCGCGTAGGTGAAGATAAAGCTCGCAAAGTTAATGTACGAATCATTGCGGCCACAAATAGAAATTTAGAAGAAGAAATTAAAAGAGGAACGTTTCGAGCGGATCTGTTCCACCGTTTGAATGTTTATCCTTTGCAAACACCTCCCCTTCGCCAGCACTTACACAACATCCCTTTATTGGCCGGATATTTCTGTGACTACTATCAAAGACGCCTGGGATGCAAACCGTTTCGTTTAAGTCCAGAAGCACTGACAAAATTGCATGAATACTCATGGCCTGGTAACGTTCGCGAATTAAAAAATATTATTTCTCGCGCGACACTTCACGCTTCTCAAACACGTAATCATGATGGGCCAATCATCCTTATTGAACCTCAACATTTATTTTTGCCTGGTGATCTGCCTTTAAAAATTCCAACTGATAAAAAATCTTCCGACAAAAAATCAAATGACAATCTTACTTTGCAGGAAGCTTTGCTTGATTACAAAAAAACATTAATCACCAGAGCTGTAAAACGCAATAAAGGTAATTGGGCAGCGGCCGCCAAAGATCTTGGTCTTCATCGAAGCAATCTTTATCATTTGAGAGATCAGTTAGGGCTTAAAGTTTGAAAGAAGGTGCCATTGCTGGCACCTTCAAAATGCAATGAAAGACTAGTTGATACCGTATTTTTTGAAAATTTCAGCGAGCTTTCCGTTTGCTTTAATTTCAGCAAGACCTTTGTTGAAAGCAGCGATGATTTCTGCGCCATTCTTATTTTTCTTTCCAGTCGTAATGTGAAGTTTGTTCACAGTAAGCGCATTTTTTGTGAATTCGATTTTCGAAAGAAGTGAAGGATCTTCTTTTTGAAGAAGTGCACTTACTACGATTTGATCATCAAGAGTTAAGTCGATTCGTGAAAGGTTAAGCTTCTTTATGTTTGTTACGATATCTGTTGAAGCATCTTTCTTGAACTTTGTTGATTTTAAAAATTCATCTCCATAACCGTAACCTTGTACGATACCTACCGTTTTACCAGCAAGACTATCAATTCCATTGAATTCGAAAGCATCGCCTTTTCTTTTGATGAATTTAACTTCGTTTGAAGCGTATGGATCACTGTAAGTTAGATCTTTTAATCTCTCTTCTGTTAACCATGTATTAGGAAGAATGTCAGTTGTTCCCGCTTTAACGTCAGCTTCCGCTCTTGCCCAAGGAACAAAGTTCATTTCAACTTCAATTTTTTGTGTCGCCATGGCAGCGCGAATGATCTCAAGAGATAGACCTTGAGTCTTGCTGTTTGGATCAACGAAAGGTGGCCATGGATCAGCAGCTGCAGTAATTTTTTTTATTTCTGCACTTGCTATTAGGCTTGTACATAACAGGGCCGCGAGTAATAAACACTTCATACTAAAATTCCTCCAATAAATGAGCTTTATTAATTGGAATTTGATTTCGTATTTTAGTCAATGCACTTATTAATCAGGAAATTTATGCCAAAGCTTTAGAGAGTGTTTAAAGCGTGCGCGAATTTGGAATCCGATTGGATTTTTTGCTTCATTCGATTGATTCCGTACATGACAGATGAATGATCACGTTTAAAAATCTTAGCAATCTGAGGGTAGCTCAAGTTAAGTCGTTCGCGAACGACAAACATGGCCGCATGACGGGCAAAAACGAATTCGTTTTTACGGCTGCGATCAAGAATATCCTCACTTGTAATTTGGAAGTGTCCCGCGACTTTTTCTACAAGTTCAGAAAAATTGTCGATCGGTTTTTCTGTGGGAATAATTTTTGCCTGGATTTTTTTTGGAAGCTCGGCTTTTGCAATTTCCATTGTGACGACAGAGTTCCCGCGTGAGCTTATGTCTTTTAACTTATGAAGAACGTTCTCCAACCCATAAACATTGAACTCGATATTTTCTGTAACGAGATTGCTCACCTCTGCCGGCAGATCCAATTGAATACTTTTACATTTACTGGCGACAATTGAACGTGCGAGAGATTGATCCATTTTACCTATCACTTGTGAAAGTCCGGCCGAGAGTTTTCCTTTAAATCGATCTTCACATCGACGAAGATCTTTAGGAGTCGCTCCACCGGTAATAATAATTTTCATAGCACCCATTTGGGCGTAGTCGAAAAGCTGGCAAAAGCTTTTTTGAAGTTCTTCTTGTCCGCACACTTCTTCAATGTCATCGATCAGAAGAAAATCATAAATTTTTAAGCTGTTAAAATTTTCCAGCATGTAGTTCATCATGAGAGGTGAACCGATATAAAACGATTTTTTCGATTCACGAAGTTCATTGGCAACAGCGTGAAGAATATGCGTCTTACCTAGTCCGCTCTCGGCCATGAGATAAACTAATCCGTAATCCGATTTTTCTTGTTGGATAAAACGTTTAATCGCTTCCACTGCAAAGTAGTTAGAATCTCCTAAGCAGAATGTTGCAAATGTTTTTGTGCGATCAATGTGACCGTGAAATTGCGGCCCCGCAGCTTTAGATGATGGTGCGCGCTTTTCTCTCGCCATTACTTTTGAAAGTCCAAGCTCGTCAGAAACAAAACTCAAAAGATCGAGTTGATGTGATTGTTCGAGTGGTAGCTCAGTGAGAATTTCTAATTGACGAGATGCCGATCTATTTCTTGTCATAACTTCCATGCTTCTTGATTTTGAAATACCAAGGAAGTTTAAAGAGAAAAAACAAAAGGTCAAAATAAATTGAGCAAAATAGTCTGAATAGACGCGCGAAAATGTTTGCAGTGATCCTTTCATGAAGAAATTGGGTGTGATTTTCTAAATTGTATCCCACCTATCTCATCATCAAAGGAGTTGAGCACATGGATATTTATCAAAATCTAAAAAAAGATCACGAAGAAGTTAAAACGCTTTTAACGGAATTACTTTCTCTAAATGAAAACGATGAATATCGTCACACAATTATCGAAAAGATTGCTTCGGAATTAATTCCACACGCACGAGCAGAAGAAGCTGTCGTTTACAATTCTATTCGTGCAGCTGATGCAGATACAGGTGTGGTGATGCACTCTTTTAAAGAGCACATGGAAGCTGAAGGGTATCTAAGAATTCTGCAGACAAAAGATAAAGTAGCAGGAAACTGGAAAGAGACAGCACAGAAGCTGAAAGATTCACTTGAACATCACATTCAAGAAGAAGAAACAAAAGTTTTCGCGCAAGCAAGAAAACTCTTCTCTGATCTTGAGGCCAACCAAATCTCAGCGGCCTTTGATCAGCTGAAGTCAGAGTACAAAAAACAGGGTGCAATCAAAAACTCCATCGATATGGTCATCAATTTGATGCCAGCTCGTTTAGCCAATAAGATAAACGGACTAGATTCAAATCCATAAATGGTTCCAACACACTTTTCTTGTCGCTCAATAACAAGAAAAGTGTGTTGGAACCTATTTGAACCAGCAAGAAGCGCGTTTTTCTGGAGCACGAAATGTCTCGTATCGACATTGTAAATCGGGATAAGTGTTGATGAGAGTTTGCGGAACTGTTTTTTTGTATACGTGATGCCTGATAATTGTTTTATCAGCACTGTTAGAATCAAAATCTTTAAAGGCCCACATCATTTCAAAACCGGCCGCTTCGATTTCATCTTTAATTTTTACATCAGCGATTCCCAGTGATTTAAAATAGCGAGGAAGACAAACGCTTGCCGCGAAGAAATCAGATTGTCCTTCTGAAGACGACCACTCTGCCCCTTGAATAGTT
>CBIHOP010000179.1:0-6963 GCA_966211385.1 uncultured Bacteriovorax sp. | reverse complement strand
CAGCTGGTCATTGGAACTCACTCACTTATTCAAACAACCGTTGAATTTCAAAAGCTGGGCCTTGCGATTATCGATGAACAACATAAATTCGGAGTTGATCAAAGAATTAAACTGACGAGTAAAGGCCAAGGGACTCATTGTTTGATAATGTCCGCTACACCTATTCCGCGCTCACTCAGTCTCACTCAATATGGCGATCTTGATATTTCTACTATCAAAACAATGCCTGCAGGTCGAAAAGGACATAAAACGAGAATTGTGACGGAAGAAACATATCCTCAATTTTTAAACTTTATTAAAACTAGACTGAGCTTAGGCGAACAAATCTATGTCGTAGTTCCCGCCATCAATGAAAGTGCCGAACAGGAATTTCACAATCTCACCGACACACTTGAGCGCTTTAAGAAGTATTTTCCCGAGTATATTGTTGAGGGACTGCATGGACAAATGAAAGCCGATGAAAAGGCAAAGATGTTCACCGCCTTTAAACATCACGATGTGCAAATTCTAGTCGCTACCAGTGTTATTGAAGTTGGTATAAACGTTATCAATGCAACAGTCATGGCCATCATCAATCCGGAAAGATTTGGATTAAGCTCACTACACCAGCTGCGTGGACGAGTTGGGAGAGGTGAAAAACCAGGTTTTTGTTTTCTGGTAAATGATAAAAAAATTTCTGCCCTAAGTATGGAGCGCCTGAAGGTCATTGAAAACAACACCGATGGTTTTAAGATTGCAGAAGAGGATCTTAAACTTCGCGGAGAAGGTGATCTTTTCGGAACTGATCAATCCGGATCTCAGGCCCAAAAACGCATGGCTAACGTTATCCTCCATGCTGATGTTCTTTATCAAGCGCGAGAGGATGCCTTTAAATTAATTGAAGCAAAAGATTCAGATATAGAACGTATGCTTGAACGCTTCTCCCAAGATGAACGAATTTTCACTACGGTTTAATTTCAAAAAATTTGATACCATAGAATAATGATCACCATAGAAGTTCAAAAAAGCAGCGACGAAACGGCCTTAGGCCTTTATGAGTTCAATTATGATCTCCTATATATAGGACGGTCATTAAAAAATGATCTCATCTTTCAGGATCGTGAACTTCCTCTTAAATATATCCAACTCAAAATTGTCGATGACTTCGGTGTTCCCACAATCCTCATAAAAAGTTTAAAAACTGAGCCTTTCTTTTTTGTTAATGGAAAAAAGATAAGTGGAAGTTTAAAAATTCGACCTGGCGATGTGATTGCGTTTGGAAAAAATCAATTTAAAGTCGTTTCTTTTGAAAAAACTCAAAACGAAATCGACCTTGCTGAAGCTTTTGAACGCTTCGAAAAAACCGCACCTGAATTGAGGTTTGCTCTCGACTATATTGAAGAAGTTCTTATCGAACAGGAATCAAAACAAGATGTTTAAAAAAAATCATCCGAACTATTTTTATACGAGTGATGGAACTCGACTTTTTTACAACACAAACTTTCCCATCGAGCAACTTTCACCGGAAAAACCAGTCATCGTTTTCATTTATGGTTTACTCTGTAGTAATAACCATTTTAAATATCAAATTCCTTATTTTGAGGAACAGGGATATCAAATCCTTCTTCATGATTACCGTTTCCATTTTGCTTCTTCACAAGAAGGTGACATCGAAACTTGTACCTTTCCGAATATCGCACGCGATCTGCATGAATTATTGTCCCAATTAGGTATTAAACATACTCTCTTTTTAGGTCACAGTATGGGAGTCAACATATGTCTGGAACATGCGAGAAGATATCCAGAAGATGTAACGGCCATGGTTCTCATTTCGGGAACAGTTGTACCACCACAGGACATCATGTTCGATTCGAACTTAGTTGACCTCACGCTACCTTATATAGAAACACTCACTAAAAAATTTCCAGAACTTTACAAAAGCTTTTGGAAACATTCTTATAAAAACCCCATTGCTCAGTATGCAATCTTTGATGGCGGATTTAATAAGAAACAAGTAGAAATGGAATTTATTCAGCTCTACATGAAAAAGATCAGCGAACTCCCCGAGTCTCTTTTTTTTCATCTTTTAAAACTCATGCACGATCATGATGTCATCAACCATCTCGAGTCTATCAAAACTCCCACTCTCGTTATTGGTGGTGATAAAGACAAAATCATTCCTAATTATTTGCAAAGAATTCTTACGAAGAACCTTCCCAATAGTCAGTTGTATATTGTTAAAGATGGAAGCCACGTTCCCCAGGCAGATTTTCCTGAATTAATTAATCATAGAATCATGCAATTCATGAAAAAAATGCGCCCACTTAAGCCTGAAAAGAATCTTTAATTAAAGCTGGATATTTTTATATTCGAGCAGCGGCTTAAAAACGCGCTTGAGTGCAGACTGCACTTGTTGTCTTTTGTATTCCTGATGAGAAGCTTCACCTTGAGAGTTTTCTCGGAAAGCTTCTTGATCGACAACTTGAATTTCATAGGGATAAAAGAAACGAATATCTCTGGCCACGAGTGAAATGTCCATGCTGAGTACACGACGAGCAAGTTCATTTTCTTCTGGTGAAGAACCCTTGGCAATTCTTCTGAGTTCGTTGAATTCTTGCAAGAAAGGATTTTTATATTCAATCAATTGACGGCACGTGAATTGGATTGATTGGTAAGCTTTTGATGTAAATTTATTTCTCTCACTTTCCTGCGATCGTAACTGACAATCAGCAATCGCTCTATCCATGGCCGCAATAAATCTTTCTTCCGAGAGATTATTACGAATCGCCATCTTGAGAATCTTTTGATGCTCTTCTTTAAACTTCGGAAGATCGATCATGGTGTTGATCGCACGACTTGGTTTATTGTTGTGAGGAATAACAATATTTTTTTGCAGAAGAAAACGCACTAATCGAAGTGTATCGAATCTACTGTGAGTGATGAAGCGCACCCCTACTCGATCAAAAAGTTCTTCAGCAACGTTCTCTGCTTTATGCAGAAGTTTGATAATGATACTGTCGCGAGTTTTCTTTGACTTTGTTTCAAAGTCGACAAGCTGAACGTAGTCACCTGATCCCTTCACTCCCATGAAAAGTTTCCCATCTTCATCGCGGAAAACATATTTATAGAAGCGATCGAAAATCTGAGTCTGAACAATATTGAAATAGTTCGAACGAAGATCTTTATCCGCGTGAACAATTGTGTGCATGACTTTGAGAACAACTTCGGCCCATAAACGATCTTCTTTTCGATTTGGGTTATCGTCGGTTGCTGTTAAAAAAAGTTCACCGATATCTGAAATCATTAAGAGCGAATTAGGAACTTTTAAATCGACACCATCTGGATTTCCTTCTTTCAGAAAATAACGACGGATAAATTGCATGGCCTCTTGAAAGTTTCCGAAGAGCTCTGACTTCGAAACAGGATCACTTGGATCTAAACCATATCCTTTGAGAAATTGATTTACTTGTTCGATCGTCGACATTGGTCCCAAAAAATTTCGGGTGTCGAGCGCAGACTTTCCACCGACAACAACGTCGAGGAGCTCCCAATCGAACATATATTTCTGCAAGTAGCTCGGTCTTTCCATTTAAAACCTTTTTATGGTCTGTGAATCAAGGTAAACTATTATCTAATGAATGAAGCTAATAGACCATCACTTAAAAGACTAGAAATTCTTTTCCTTTCCTTTTTTGGAGTGGGCTTCAGTCCATTCGCACCGGGAACTTGCGGCACTCTTGCTACGCTTCCTTTTCTGTATGTCATTGGTCGCTTCAACCCGCCTTTCTTTCTTTTTATTCCCTTCCTTATCGTGCTCACTTTCATCTCTTCTTATGTGACTGAGAGTGTGCAGAAAAATTTAAAGATTCATGATCCGCAGTGGATAGTCATCGATGAAGTTTTGGGAATGAGCATCGCTTGGCTCTTCATTCGCGAACACAATCTCCTGCAGCTTTTTATCCTATTTGTTTTCTTCCGCTTCTTCGACATTGTGAAAATCTGGCCAGCGAGTTACTTCGACAAAAAAGTTCATCATGGTTACGGAACAATTGTTGATGATGTTGTCAGTGGGATATACGCAGGACTTCTCTTTAGTCTCTTCTATTACTTTTTCGGCCACCATCTAACATAATCAAACTTACGCTAAAATTACGCTTGACTTACGCAACTTTTACGCAAATACTTAGATGAGTAAAGGATTTGATTCAAACACTGACGAAGTTGAGTTTTCCGACAAATTCAGTCGAGTAATTCCAAAGTTTTGATTGTGCGGAAATCTGATCAAATTGCATAAGTTTTAAGTTATCGATCAACAATAAGAAATGTTAGTCTGACAATATAAGTCGCTTACATTCACAGTCACGCTCGGAGGAATAATGTCATTACAGAAAGTATCAACTTCACCCTCGCCAGAAAAACTAAAGGCCCTGGATCTTGCTTTATCCGCAATTGAAAAACAATTCGGTAAAGGTGCGATCATGAAGCTCGACAACAAAACTGTTGTTGAAAAACTAGCTGTCATCCCAACAGGATGTTTGAGTCTAGATCTTGCTTTAGGCGTTGGTGGTATTCCTCAAGGTCGTATCATCGAAATTTACGGACCAGAGTCTTCAGGAAAGACGACTCTTACTCTTCATATTGCGGCCGAATGTCAAAAACAAGGAGGTACAGTTGCTTTCGTTGATGCTGAACATGCTCTTGATACTGCTTACGCTGCTAAGCTTGGCGTTGATGTACCAAATACGCTTATTTCTCAACCTGATTCTGGAGAACAGGCACTTGAGATTGCGGACATGTTGGTCCGCTCTGGTGCAGTCAATCTTCTCATCATTGACTCGGTTGCTGCCCTTACTCCAAAGGCTGAACTAGAAGGTGAAATGGGAGATTCACACATGGGTCTTCAAGCAAGACTTATGTCTCAAGCTCTAAGAAAACTTACAGGATCAATTTCTCGTTCAAACTGTACAGTTGTTTTCATTAACCAACTTCGTATGAAAATTGGTGTTATGTTTGGTAACCCTGAAACAACAACTGGTGGTAACGCTCTTAAGTTCTACGCTTCAGTTCGTTTAGACATCAGAAAAACTGCTGCGATTAAAGATGGTGAAACACACATCGGTTCTCGTACAAAAGTAAAAATCGTTAAGAACAAAGTTGCACCTCCTTTCAAAGAAGCTGAATTCGACATCATGTACGGACAAGGTATTTCTAAAGTTGGTGACATTCTTGATCTAGCTGCTAACAACGGTATCGTTGAAAAAGCTGGAGCTTGGTTCTCATACAACAACAACAAAATTGGCCAAGGACGTGAGAACTCTAAAGGATACTTAGAGCAAAACCCTGAGCTACTAGAAGAAATTAAGCAAAAGATTCTCGTGAAATTCGGCCTAGCAGAAGGGGCAACAGCTGAAATGGTAGATGCAGCGACTGGAGAAATCCTCGAAGCAAGCGAAGAAAAAGCTAAAAAACCAAAAAAGAATCTTCAATAACCTAAAAACGGTTTCAGCGGTTTTTATCCTCCTTTCGAATGGAAGGCCTTAAAGACTGCTGAAACTTTTTTTTTGCAAAAAAAATGTCCAACAGAGCCTACACCTACCTCATTAAACTTCTTTCTTCTCGAGATTATTCTGAGCACAAGCTTCGTGAAAAACTGCGCGAAAAGAAATTCCCTGCATCGGATATTGAGGATGCTATTAGCAGTGTTAAAGAGCATGGCTATTTAAAAGAAGACCTATATGCGGAAGCAAGAATCAAAGCTTTCATGAATAAAGGCTACTCAGCAGATTATATTCGCCAAAAACTTAATCAAGAAAAAGTAACAGTTACCGAAGTTGAGATTTTTGAAATCTTCGACGAGCATAGAATATCTGAGAATGATAAAATTTAGCGACTCTTAAAAAAAAAATTAAGAGTGATTTCACCTGATAAAGAGAAGGCTTACAACGATCGACAAAAGGCCATTAGATACGCGCTCTCAAAGGGACATAAACCTGGAGCGGTCTTCACCATACTCAAATCTAAATTCAGCGGAATTCAAATTCAGGAAGAAGAGTTTCATGATTGAGAGAATTCAGCAGGGAGAAATTGTTGTCATCGATAATTTTTTCTCACCTGAAATGTGCAAACATCTTACGAATTCAAAAACTTTTCATCGTGGTCCAGATCAAAACTATCAAGGTCGTGCCAGCGTATTAACAGAAGACGAAAGAAAAGAATTAAAAAACAAACTTGAAACTCTATTAAACATCAAAATCGATCAGCAGTTTATTTCACGAGTGAGAGTGGCCAACAAAACGGATAAAAATACTGAAAAGAGTTTCGTTCATTACGATCCTTTTCCTCTCGTTGGAATCGCTTACCTCTCAAGCACAAATCTAGACTCTACTACCTTCGGGACACATTTCTACGAATACAAAAATAATGGCAAAAAAAGAGCAAATTATGAGGTAGAAGTTGAAACGTGGAAGTGGTCTCTTATTTTAGAAAATCACTCCAAAGATCTGAGTCTGTGGAAAAAATGGAACTCAATCGACTATAAAATCGGACGCTTAGTCTTGTTCGATGGTGGTTTATTTCATTCTGGTCCACTGGAAGTTTTCGGTGAAAACGATGAAACTGGAAGATGTACGCTGGAGTTTTTCACCCATTTTAGAAAAGATTTCTAGTTTACAGCTGTCCCGACTCATTTTAAGATTAAATCCAACCTAAAAAAGTTAACAAATTGTGAAAAAAGACGACTCTGACAATAATTCACCTTCTTCAAGTGACAAACTTGTTCCGGGGGAAGTTAAAAAAGCTGGCGAATTTAAATTCAGCCATGGCTTCGGTACAGCTGTTCTTCTTATTCTTATTCCTGGAAATCAGGCCTACGGTAGTGGTTACTGCTCGAGAGGACACTATTACAGCATCAGCCCTCCGGGCCCTGGATATCCTTGCGGTAGCTAGATTTCAGCAGTCCACCATTTCGAGTAAGACGTTTTCCAT
>CBIHOP010000178.1:0-7007 GCA_966211385.1 uncultured Bacteriovorax sp. | reverse complement strand
CCAGCTAATCCTAAAAAACCATACGACATGAAAGAGATCATCTTTGATATCGTTGATGATGCTCAATTTTTAGAAGTTCATAAAGACTATGCTAAAAACATCATCGTTGGTTTTGCTTCAGTTGGTGGAATTAAAATCGGTATCGTAGCAAACCAACCAGCAGTTCTTGCGGGTGTTCTCGATATCGCTTCTTCTGAAAAAGCAGCACGTTTTGTTCGTTTCTGTGATGCTTTTGATATTCCTATTCTGACTTTAATCGACGTTCCAGGATTCTTGCCAGGAACTGTTCAGGAGTTCGGAGGAATTATTAAGCACGGATCGAAACTTCTTTATGCATATTCAGAAGCAACTGTTCCTCTTATTTCAATCATCACACGTAAATCTTACGGTGGTGCTTACCTCGTTATGGCTTCAAAACATTTACGTTCAGATGTTAACCTTGCTTACCCAACTGCAGAAATCGCAGTAATGGGTGCTGAAGGCGCTGTTAACATTATCTACCGTGGAGAGTTGGAAGGATTAACTGGAAAAGCTTTCGACGATAAAAAAGCGCAATTGATTGCTGATTACGAAGAAAAATTCGCTAATCCATATCGTGCAGCTGAACTTGGATTCTTAGATGCAGTTATTCTTCCAGAAGAGACTCGTAAACGCGTTTATGAGTACCTGATTGCACTTAAGAATAAGAAACAAGAAAAGCCGAAACGCAAACACGGCAACATTCAACTTTAAGAGGCTGATGTGAGTAAACAAAAAAGAATCTTAATCATCAACCGTGGAGAGATCGCTGCTCGTATTGCGAAAGCATGTCGTGAGCTTGGTCACACAGCAGTTGGTGTTTGGACAGATAATGAAGTTCAGGCAAAACACTTAGAAGTTTGTGATGAATGGGTAAGACTTCCTGGTTCTACTAATGCTGAGACTTACCTTAATATCCCAAATATCCTAGACGTTTGTAAAAAATATAAAATCGACGGTGTTCACCCAGGGTACGGATTCCTTTCTGAAAACACTGAGTTTTCGCAAGCTCTAGTTGATAACGGAATTACTTGGATTGGACCACACCCAGAAGCTGTTAGAGTTATGGGTGATAAAGCGGTTTCTAAAGAATTCGCTCAGAAAGTTGGAATTCCTGTTGTTCCTGGATCAACGGGTGCAGTTCCTACAATTGAAGAAGCGATCAAGATCGCTAATCAAATTAAATATCCCATTCTGCTTAAAGCAGTTGCTGGTGGTGGTGGACGCGGTATGCGCGTTTGTCATAATGAACAAGATGTTCGCAACAACTTCGAAGCTGTTGGTCGTGAAGCAAAAGCTGCTTTCAAAAACGGCGACCTGCTTGTTGAAAAATACATCGTTAATCCTCACCACATTGAAGTTCAGATTCTTGCCGATAGAAAAGGAAACGTTTTCCATTTCTTCGAAAGAGAATGTTCAATTCAACGTCGTCACCAGAAAATCGTGGAAGAAGCACCATCACCATTTATTGGAGATGATGAAGAACTTCGTCAGCGCGTTTGTAACTCAGCTGTAAAACTTGCCAAGGCGATCAACTACGATTCAGCAGGTACAGTTGAATTGATCATGGGTGAAGATAAAGAATTTTACTTCCTCGAGATGAATACTCGTATTCAGGTTGAGCATCCGATCACAGAAGAAATCACTGGAATCGACTTGATTGTTTGTATGATTCAGTCTGCTTTCGGAGATGATCTTGGAATTCCTTCACAAGAATGGATTAAAAGAACAGGGCATGCGATTGAATGTCGTATCTGTGCTGAAGATCCAATCACAATGCTTCCAGCTCCTGGTCTAGTAACTGGTTGTGAAACAAATTTCCCGCAAGGAATTCGTTTCGACAACTGTCTCTATAAAGGACTTAACGTTACTCCAGATTTCGACCCAATGGTTGGAAAGCTTGTAGCGAAAGGGATCAACAGAGAAGTTGCGATTAGAAAAATCAAAACAGCTCTTGATGGACTACTAATTGAAGGACTTAAGACAAACATTCCTCTTCATAAAGTTATTATGAAAAACGAAGTTTTCTTAAAAGGAAAATATTCTACAAACTTCATCAGTACTGAAAAGCCGCAAGAGCAAGTCAACACTGATATGGACTTCACTTCAATCTATAAGGTTATTGCCGGGATTGAAGCTAGAAGAATGGGGTTGTAATGAGAACATATTTAATCGACAACGATAAAAACGAATACATCATCGACCTCGTAAAAACTCGTGCTCACGCAGCTGAGATGGTTGAATTTGAATTCCGTACAATCAAAGATCACAAAGAAGTAGATAAAGCGACAATCTTTGTCCGCAAACTTGCAGATCAATACTTCGCTTCAACTGATGGCGTTCGTTGGAATAAGCTTGCTCGTCAAGATTCTCCATCAATTCTATTGAACGTTGACCGCGTGTTTAAGCTTTATCGCGGCTATAAGCCATCAAGCTTAGGCGGTGGTGATGAAGGCGGACTATTCACGCAAATGCCTGGAAAAGTCGTTAAGATCCTTGCTAACGTTGGCCAAAAAGTTGAGAAGGGACAAACTCTTCTTATTTTAGAAGCTATGAAAATGGAAAACGAGATCAAGTCGAATACGAATGGAACGGTTAAGGCCATCCACGTAAAGGCCGGAGACGCGCTTGAAAACGGCGTCCTTATGATGGAAGTTGAGCCAGAATAGTTAGAAGACATTGTAAAATTTACAAACTATAAGACCTCTTAAGCCCTTCATTGATAAAGAAGCGGTTTAAGAGGTTTTTTTATGATCAAAACAAGTGCAATTGTTCTTAGTCTTTTAGCAGTTTCTGCTTACGCAGAAGAACCTAAAACATCATTCGATGAAACGATCGATAAATTAAACTTCGTTCGACCAGTAAAGGGCGTTGGTAAAGCGGGAACACTTGTTTTCAAATCCGCATCAGTTCTCAACAACGGAATCGTTTTGAATGTGAATAACGTGAATAATTATTTTGATTCACAAATATTTGTTCGCCCTACGTTCCTTGGATTCACCACTCAATTTGGAAATTTCGGTTTTGGTATTGAAGAATCGAATATGATCAACACTGTAAAGCAGACTGATCTTACAAACGCAAAATTTATTATGGATGACAATCAATTGGCGCTCTCTGGAGAGTCAATGAATTTTGTGAACGTTGATTCGAGTGTTCGTTTAAAAGGGTTTCGTCTTTATTGCCAAAACAACACGCTCGCTGTGAAAGAGAGCGGAGCACTTCAAACGGATATATTGAGCAGTTGTTTTAGCTTCATGACATTAAACGGAACTTATCAACCAGGAAATGAACTCGCTGAACTAGAATATGAGGGAGTTGATGGTGTTGATAAAACTTTCATTAAGGCGAAAGTAAGAAGCTTTGATATCAGACCTAACGAAATACTTGCGAATCTTCCAATAGCTACAACTGTAAGCAATGACTCATATACAATCAATGCAAGTGATGTTGTTTTAAGTTGTGCTAAAGATGCTGATCTGGTTGGGCTTGATTTTGAGAAAATCAAAAAGCCTTGTATGAATAAACTTCGCCTCAATCCACTTAAAGCAAACTTGATTGATAAAAAAGAAAATTCGCAATTTAATCTCGATGTAAAAAACATCGTGGTTCAGGATAAAATCCTCTACGTCACGCTAAACAATGCTGTGATGTCTGACCCAAAATCTTCAACTCACATTACGAATACATTGCTTAATTGCCGTAAAAACGCAGACAGCGATCTTCTGGAACTCACGCATGTTCTTAGAGATTGTTTAGAATATGGTCGCGCATCGATTGCAGAAGTCAGAAGCACTGGACCAGATGATAAAAAAGATAGCTCAAATAAAAATATCGCCATTAGCGTTGAGAATGGCGCCATCATAATCCAGGCCGATATCAAATTCCTGGGTTTTACAAGCAGAGTGAGTATTTACGGTCGTGCAAGTCTTGATGAGCAGAAGAGACATTTGATATTAAATATCACCGACACGAAACTTCCTCTAGGAATTACATCCGTAAAACTACTTATGCATTTTTTAAAGAAAGATCTCATCTCGAAAGACATTACATTTTCAAATAACGTGATTACAATTGCTCTATAGGGGACTCAAAATGAAAAAACTTTTAATTTTAGCTACTATTCTTCCTTCAGTTTCTTTCGCTTCTCTTTACAGTTGTTCAGGTGCAGGTTTCAACCTTGAAGTCGCTGCAAATCCTCTTTCAATGAGAGTTGTGGGGAATGGATACAATACGAATCTTACAAATTTAAATGCCGTTGTAAATTTCGATACAATTGTTTCAGGTAATACTACAAATCCTCCAGGAACTTTTAAATTAGTTGTGAAAGATTCAAGTTTCGCAAATCCAGGTGATCAATTTAAAGGAATCGTAACGGTTTCTACTCCAACAGGAGTGAGAGAGTTTCCGGGACTTACTTGTGTAAAAGGTAACGACTAAGAATTTGCCAATATCGCGGCCAGCTCATCGGCCTTATATTCCATGAGCTGGTCACCATTGTTCTTTTGATAGAGCGGACTAAAGACTATCGAATTTATCTCACCTTCAGAAATTTCATTCAGCTTCAATTTTAATTCACGCGCTTCTTCAAGTTTACCAGGCTCCACCATTAGTCGAATGGAGAAATGTTTCTTCTCATGTCCACTAAGTGATTTCTTTTTTTCAACGATACTTCTACAAGTGTTCACGAATTTTTCACGATTAAATTGAGAAAAATGCACGCTGAAACCAAGATGGCTCAATTCGATTAATTCTTGAAAATATTCACTGTCACGACTTCCATTGGATTGAACAAGAATGTAATGACCAAGCGATCTGAGATATCGAACTATTTCGATGAATGCTGGATTAACTGTGGGTTCGCCACCTGTGAAAATCCATTGGGCCTTATTCATTTTGCAAAAATTTTGTAGAAGTTGATCAACTGCTAATTTTAATGATCCGAAAGATTTATGAGACTCGTATGTGTTTGAAGTAGAGGGTGGACAATAGTCACATTGATAATTGCAACGTCTTCCAATATCCCAAGTGATGCTTAATGGATAATGTTTCGCCTTTTCAGTATTCGCGTACGTAATTGTTACGGGCTCTACCATTTTTTCTGAGAAGGTAATTGGTGATTTTAATTCTGATTCTGGCCTATACTTAGGTATCGCCATGTCAGCACCACACATACACCATTCTTTTGTACAAGTTACCCACAAATCCGGAAACTGCACTCCGCTATCAAAAACGTTGCCTAGGAAGCCACCAACCTTGCAAGTGGCGCCGTAAATATTTCCATCAGATGTGATATGTAAATTGCTTGCACCCGCCGAACACTTCCATCCTTTCCACTTATTAATTTTCGATGCCAGAATTTCTTCTGTGTTATGTTCTGAAAAGTTTCCAGTATGATCAACGAACATCAGTAATTTTTTTGATTTTTGCATTTAAGCGTGCTCCTCAATGAGAGCTAATTCCGCCGAAGAGTATCGCATGAGTTCTTCTCCGTTTTCACGGCTATAAAGTGGAGACATGTTAATGGCATTAATCATTTCTGAATTAGGCAGCTCTTGAATTTTGGTTTTTAAGAGACGTGCTTGTTCAAAACCCAATGGAGCAACCATGAAACGAATGGAGAACCAGTTTTTTCGCACTTTAGGATCGCTAAGCTTTTCTTTAATAATAGCTTTGCAATTTTCCAATAATCTTTCTTCATTATATTCTTCGAAATGAACGCTTAATCCAACAGAGCTGAATCGAATGAGCTCTGAGAAATAATTTGGATCACGGCTGCCATTACTCTGGGTATGTAACACTTGTTGGAAGCTCGCTAAATATTTAATTAAGTCTAAATATGCTGGATTGATCGTTGGCTCTCCGCCGGTAAAGACCCATTTGGCATTTTTATCTTTGCAAAATTTTGTAAGTAATAAGTCAGCAGCTTGCTTGAGTGATTGTAGTGATTTGTGAGATTCAAAATTGTTTGCAGTTGACGGCGGACAGTAGCTGCAGCTGTAATTGCATCTTCTTCCAATGTCCCAAGTGATAATTTGGGGAGCTCTGTGCTTTTCATATAAATCATCCGGGCCAACAAGATTAGCATTCACAATATTTTCTTGGAAATGTGTTGGTATACCCAGGGTGATAGCTTCAGTATCTTTCATTTTCAATAGGCGCATGTCTGATCCACACATACACCATGTCTTCGAGCAAGTGATCCATTCTTTGGGAAATTCCACGCCATGATCAAAAACATTTCCCAGTAGGCCACCTACCTTACATGTGGCCGCAAAAATATTTCCATCAGCTGTAATATGTAAATTGTTAACACCGGCCGAACATTTCCAACCGACCCACTTATTTAGCCTTTTACTTAAGGCTTCAGCAGTCGATAACAAGCTGTAGTTTCCCTTTTCATCGCAGAAAAATAGATCTTTATTAGGTAAACGTTTCATGGGTTTAATCCTAATTGTTTATGTAAATGTTCTATCCATCCAATCCAGGGAGTCACATCTTTTGAGAGTGCTAATCTTGAACGAACTGTGCTTTTACACAAATAAAGTTCATGAAATTGAAGTGCAGATTTTACTTCCTTAATGTCTTTTGAACCGAATTTTTCATCTACAGGCTCACCCGGCATAAGAGAGTTTAAAAATTCAAATTCTTCTTGGTTGAGATGCAATTGAAGTCCTTTTCCAGAAGTAGTTTCCAAATATTGAGACCAGTAACAAATTGTTTTATGCCCAGTAGTTGGTATTTTAAAGCGTTCGAAACAAGGGAAATCCTGAATACTAAAAGGAGTTTTAAAATCTTCTTTTTTAGAAATTTTTATCAAAGAGTTTTTTAAAGATCTTTGTTTTTTAAATTCTTCGAACTCAGTTGAAGCCTTTTGCATTTCGGCCAGGGTCCAATTGAGCTTACGGAAGTACCAGCTGAAGCAAATATAATCGTTAGTCCATTCTGATTGAATGGTTTTGAGTTTTTGATATTCATGCTGCTCGTAG
>CBIHOP010000177.1:0-7024 GCA_966211385.1 uncultured Bacteriovorax sp. | reverse complement strand
TTTCGCGCCCTCTGATGATTGGGCAGGTTTTCTGCTGGCGCTTAAATCTTCTTTGCCTTTTTTGGTAAATGCGCTTTTTATAACATCATTTTTTGAATTTAAACTAGTAATTCCAAAACGAGTACGCACTAACTCTACCATTCGTTCCTTGGAAACTTTACCCATATCTGGATCACTCGGAAAAACAGATGATTGATAATAAGTTTCACCATTTTCTTCCAGAATTTTATATTTCCCCAATGTAAAATTGCTCAGATAAAGTTTGTTTTCAATTTTCTTTAATAGAAGAAAACTTTTTTCTCCTATTGCAAATTCTGGTGCACCATCAATGTATGAGGTAACGCCATTAACAGTACCGCCTGTCATGTCTAGTTTAAGGAATTCTCCATCAACATCTTGTTGCAAGTTGTGTGGCTCTAAGACTTGAAATGTATGCTCTGTAAAAATCATTCCAATTTTATTCATATAAGAACGCTTTTGAATCAACTTCACTTCAGCGGCAGAGCTCGATTCCTCAATCAATTGAGCAAGCGGAATTTTTCTGAACGTCGTAGCTTGCAAAGCTTGAGTTGATAGAAATGCGAATAAGCAAACAATTAATCGGTACACGAACACTTCCCCTGGTTTACATCCTTTATTTTATCGGCTTTTCCACAGGGAAATTGATCAAAATGTGTCTAATAAATTGACGTTTTTTTGGGAGCTAAATTGTTAGAAATTGAACTCAATTTGATGATGACTTATATTCTGAAAAAAAGGATTTTGGTCAATTACTACAATGGTGTTCCCATTGCCAGATAATTGGTGCAGTAATTGAGATAATGGCGCTAACTCGTGATGAGAAAGGCCACTGGCCAGGTTCTCGAATACGATAAACGTATTGGACATTTTTCTGTCTAAAAGAGAGAGCAATTGTAATCGCTGTCTTTCTCCACCCGACAATGAAAGCAAAGTTCGGTCGAGCGACAAGTAATCCAGCTTTAATATTTTGAAATATTCCCAAATTCTTTTTCCCTTGGGAGTAAGATTCATATTTTTTAATACATCACTCAGTGGACAATTAAAGGCTTCGGAAGCTGTCATGTGCCCATCAGATATATTGGCATAATAAGGTTTTAGTTTTTTGCCCTGACAATCTTCACAGACAAATTCAACATCCTCCATGAAATGCATCTCAACTAATTTCACTCCTCTTCCTTCACAACTTGAACATTGTCCCAATTCCGAATTGGGAGAAAAGTGACCTTCTTTCAAATCGAGTGATTTCGAAATAGGAAGATTCGCAAAATGTTTTCGAACGAATGCACCAAGATCTGTAAACGTCCCTACAGTTGAACGAGAACTAATCTTATCAAGCGCACTGTTAATGATAATGACATCTGTGAAATCTTCGATCCCTTTTAATTTTTTAAAACTATACTGCTCAAAACTGAGCCGAGTACCATAGACATTTTTGTGAATTTCATTGGCAATAATATTTACAACAAAAGAAGATTTCCCTGTTCCAGACTCGCCATGAACCCAATTCACGACTTTCTTTTGGATGATCAATTCGTCTTTAAAAATTTCTCGGACGAGTGCAGATTTGAGTTCAATCGTTTCAACCTTTTTAGGTTTCGTAATATCGATTGGAGGAAAATCATATTTTTCTTTTTTATACTTTCCTTGATAGAGAACTTTTCCTCCCATGTTCCCTGCTCCAGGTCCCATGAGAATGATTTCATCTGCTTCGCTTTTTAAAAACTCTGAATGTTCAACAAGCAAGATTGTGTTTCCCTGATCTCGCAACTGGCGCAAATACTCAAGCAGCTTTTTCTGAATCGACAAAGAGAGTCCTAAACTTGGCTCATCCAATACAAAAAGTGATTGTGAACCTTCATAAGAAAGATACTTTGCTAATAGCAATCGCTGATACTCACTCGAACTCATCGATCGAACTTTGCGTGTATTTTTTAAATGTCCAAGTCCGATATCTACAGCTACACAATAAAGCCGTTCGAGCTTATCAAAAGTTGAATTCATCTTTTCATGCGTGATAATGTCATTTAAATCTTTTTTTATCTTTGAGAGAAGCTCATATGAATCCTTCAAATTTAATTTCAAAAATCTTTTATAAGTAATGTTCTCATCTTTAAGGATGAGAGTCAGATCACTCGCTTGAGGTGAAATGCGCGTTCCTTCACAAGCTTCACATAGAACTTCACTCTGCATACTTCGAGAATAAATTCGAATGTTCTTTTTATAGCGTTGCGATTTTAAATATTCGAAATAAGCATTAAATCCTTCATAACCACCTCCACCTTCGTGCAGAAATTTCCAAATGGATTCCGGCTGATCTTGAAAGGGAATATCGAGATCAAATCCTCTCTTCTTCGCCTCACGCATGAACTTAGGAAAATCGTGCAGAAAATGAGAGAAACTCAAAAAGTTAATGGCACCTTCGCGAATAGATTTAGTCGGATCTTTAACAAGTTTTTCGCGATCATAAACGAGGATCATTCCATGTCCTTCACACTCAGGACAAGCACCCATGGCATTGAGCGGTGAAAGCGATTCCAAATGCTGAACTTTATCTTCGCTCGTTGTTTCATCACAAACCGGGCATTTTAATTCTTTCGAATGACTGAATGTCCATTTCTTCTTCGACTGAAGAGCGGCCAGCAGTAATTCGCTTTTTTCTGGAAGTTTGAACTCATTCAGTTTTTTTAAAACTTGATCGAGTGATTTCCCTTTAACCCTAAAGAGCTCGTACCATTCATCACTTTCCTGGAAAACCGTAATGCTTTTCCCATACGAACGTGGTGGCTCCATATCACTTGAAACATATTTACGATAAACATCAGCACGGCAAAAAAGATGGAAGGCCTCTTCATCTATATCCTTCATCCCCTTGCGAATTTTGTTTATTGTTGCTTCGATCTCCCACGCCTTATCAAAAGGCAAATGGTGTACAGGACAAACGAATCGTCCAAGTTCCATAAATATCTTCTGCAACCTCTCATGCCCTCCTAAAACGTCGAGAGCAACTGGACGTGAGTTCAGGACAGGATTGTATTGCGGAAGGCCCCAGGCAGGTAATACAGGATAAATGGAATCGACATCAACTGTGTGAGGTATCTCCCAAAAGAACTTCATGTCCGTAGGAAGTGAATTGATGAAGCGACGTTTTGATTCAGTTAAGAGCGTATGAAAAGCAATCGAACTTTTCCCTGAACCAGACGGACCAGCGATACATGAAATTTTATTCAAAGAAATATCGAGATTGATGTTTTTTAAATTGTGAGTTCTTGCGCCTCGAATCTGAATAACATTACTATTCTTTTCAGCGTTCTTCATGGCCAGATATTAGGCCCAAAAAATAAAAAAGCCCACATTTCTGTGGGCTTTCCAATATAGACAATTGAATGACAATATTATCTTTTTGAGAACTGGTATCTTTTTCTTGCACCAGAGCGTCCAGCTTTCTTTCTTTCAACAGCTCTTGGATCTCTTGTTAAGAATCCAGCTGCTTTTAGCTCAGAGCGAAGTGCTGGTTGAACTTTAAGAAGTGCACGAGCAATTCCAAGTCTGATCGCACCAGCTTGTCCAGAAATACCACCACCAGCAACATTGATAACGAAGTCAAATTTTTCAGTCAATTTAACTAGGTTTAATGGTTGGTTAACAACATAAAGGTTAGTTTCTTGCTTGAAGAAATTTCTAAGATCTCTTTTGTTGATTGTGATTTTGCCTGAACCAGAAGCTAAGTAAACTCTTGCAACAGCAGTTTTTCTTCTTCCAATTGCGTGAGCGTCGTATGATTTACCTTTTGCAGCCATTTTAATCTATCCTTTTAATTATTTTAATTTGAATTCAACTGGGTTTTGAGCAGCGTGATCATGAGATGCACCAGCAAAAACCTTAAGTTTTGTTAATTGTTTTCTTCCAAGAGTGTTCTTTGGAAGCATACCTTTAACTGCTTCAAGAATGATTAGCTCTGGGTGTTTTTCTAATTGCTCTTGAGCAGATCTTTTCTTGATTCCGCCTGTGAAATTAGTGTGCCAGAAGTATTCTTTGTCATTCCACTTGTTACCAGTGAATTTAACTTTATCTGCATTGATAACTACAACGTAGTCACCAGAATCAGTATTGTATGTGAACTTTGGGTTCAATTTTCCTCTAAGGATGTCAGCGATTTGAGTCGCTAATCTTCCTACGACTTGGTCTTGAGCATCGACCACGAACCATTTTTTGTCTGCTTCAGCTGGCTTAAGAACGAACGATTTTTGCGTATACATAACTTTCCCTTAAAGTGATCCCTTCACATAAAATTTCGCGGTTAGCGAAAAAAACACGAAGTCTAATTCAAATATAAAATGCAGAAAAATGCAAGTGTTGTCCCTTATACTGAAAAATACGGCCCTCCGTCAAGCATCTTCTTGGTAAGAATCTGCAAAAGATGAAGGTCTAAAAGAATCCGATCGAAAGATGGAATCGACCCACCGAGTCGCGCGCCAGGTCAGGATAGTTCTTTCTTTTTAGCTTAAATCCATAATCAAAATCAAGGGAACCAACTTGAGTTAAAAACTTTAGTCCTGCCCCAACTGAAGTGCGTAGGTCTAAAGGATCGAACTCATTGACGAAAATTCGGCCGGCATCGAAAAAAACACCCAATTGGAGGAAGTCATTAATGTTGTAGCGGGGTTCGAATTTAAAGGCCGTAAAATAGGCTTCGTTTTGAACCACGACCTCTCCAATCGGCTGACCGTTCTTTAAACGGTTGATCTCGCCTTCATCATATCCGCGAATTTCATCATACCCGTCTAAACGAAAGACCTTGATACTCGGGATGTATCCTTGAGTGCGTACTTGACCGTTGTCGTATGTGCCGATGATGTCTTGAGCGAAATTTTTTTGATATCCGCCGGCCAATGAAATAGCGAGTACGAAATCTCCCATTGGATAATAAAATTTATTGCGGCTGATGACCTTAATAAAGTTCACTTCCAGATCTGCTTGTTTCATTGATCCAAAACGATTGTTCGCCCATTCAGAAGAAAGAGTGAAGAATGCACCTTTTTTAGGATTGATCGGATCATCTCTAAAATCGAAGGAAACGGTTGGCGTAATACCACCAATGGAAAAGTTATCATTATCTTTATCTTCAGTAGCATCAAACGTTGAAATGCGCTCGAACTGATAACTAATAGATGATGTGAAATGCTTGTTAAATGTTTTAGAAATTTGTGGAGAGATACGGAAAATATCCGCATCGAATCCGTAGAAGCGAGTTCTTTGCAAAGAAGAAGAAAGTTCGAATTCTAATTGCGTATTAATGATTCCATGAAAAATGTATGGATCAACGAATGTCGCCTTCGCCAGATACTCTAATCTTTTTTTATCATCTATACGGCGTCTCTCATCGAAACCATCTAAGTTGAAACGTTGGTTGGCCTGCAATCGTAATGATGCCGATTGGTTCATCCCACCAATATTGTTGTAAGAAATTCCTGTTGAAAGTTTAGCTCCAAGATCAGTTCGATATCCACCCGCAACTTCCACTTGTCCAAAATCTTTTTCTTTTACCTGAATGACGAGATTCGTTTTAGGGCAGCTCACTTCCTCAGCTTCATACATCATATAGGGAGTAATTCTTAAAGTTGAAAAGAGGCCAGTACTTGAAAGCTTTTGCCGAATGACTTCCAGTTTTTCAGGTGTGATCAGATCGCCTTGAACAAGTTCAATTTCTCTGTTGATAACTTCTGATTTCGTTTTAACATTTCCGTTTATTTTTGCTTCGTGAAAACAGATCTTACGATCCAGAATAATTTCAGGACTTAATTCAGCTGTTGAATCAGTTAAATTGTATACCAACAGTCCTTCACCATTCATGTTCGCAATTGAAGCAAAGTAGTATCCTAGACTTTGGAAATGTACGATACTTTTTCGAAGATCGCTTTCAAGCTCAACAACATTGAGAGGAGCTCCCTCTTTATTGGTAATTGCCCCTTTAACTCCGGCCTGCATATCTTCAGGAACATTTTTAAAAAGAACAGTCTTTAGAATAATCTGCTGCTTTTCTGAAATGCCGTATTCGATCTGCAAAACACCTTCTTCCTCATTGGTAATTACTCTTGGCTTAGAAACGTCTGCATACACAAAACCGCGCGAGAGATATTCTTTTTTCAAAATGTTGGTAAATTCATCGTAGAAGACTTTGTCATAGAAACCACCCTCGGCTAGAGTAGATGCATTTTTTTTGAAAAGGTTCATAAGCTCGCCGCTTTTTACGGAAGTGTTCCCGCGGAAACTTATGTCTTTAACTCTAACTTTTTTTCCTTCCTCTATAACAAAGAAGAAGTTTTTGATGAGTTGCTTTTCTTGATCTGTACCTTCATTTTGATAAGAAGAAACTTTCGTATTGTAATAACCGCCAATTTCATAAACATCTGTCAAATAGCTCGCTAGCTCTTCGCGATCAATTTTTCCGAAATCATTTCTAATCTTATCGAGAATTTTAGTTCGTAGCTCTTGATGGGAGAAAACTCTGTTTCCTTGAAAAGCGAGATTCAGTCGACCGTGAGTCACTAAATCAGCCTTTATGATTATGTTCGTTTCAGTTCCGGCCACTTCTGTTTTTAAATCGGCATTGAAATAACCAGAATTAAAAAGCTCTTTAGTAATCGCATCGACCTTAATTTTTAAGGCTAAATTATCATAAGGCTTGCCTATCAGATCATTAAAATTATTTCCGTAACGTTTTTTGGCTATTTCATTAGACCAGTCTATCCTTCTAAGAATAGCTCCCTTAGCTGGTATAACTTCTGCCCATGCGCTTGTGCATGAAATGAAGATCATCAATGTGAAAAAGATGAAACTCAATTTCAAAACGACCACCTATATTTCAAATCGGCACCAAGTGAACTCGGAGTATTCGTGTTTTCACTTTCTGTTGGTTTCATTTCATAAACGCCTTCAACAGAAAGATTTTTATTAATGTTGAAGTTAACATTCATCTCTTGCTTCTGTTCAAGCGAGCCACCAA
>CBIHOP010000176.1:0-7048 GCA_966211385.1 uncultured Bacteriovorax sp. | reverse complement strand
TCACTTTTAGCTTCAAATGAATTCTGCATTTGCAAAATGTATTTCACAACACCGTATGAACAGGCAGCACTCACTAAAAAAGTAAAAGCATCAAAAAGAATAATTGTAGAAAGTGAGAAAACTGTTAAACCTGATAGACCGATAATGGCCGAAAAAAAGGTTGCTCCGTGTGTGACTTTGTTAAGCCAGAGCGCTGGTCTCGTATGTCCAAGGCCTGCCTTTTCTTCTAAAAATTTCATGATCGCCGGTCGATTGGCCCGCTGAGGTAGGGTCAAAATGGCACTAAAGACAGCGAGGGCGGTGAAAGAATAAATATTAAAATCAGGACGGGAGGCAAGGTAAGCAAGAGCGAGGGAAAGGGCAAAAGAAGTGAGTTCAAGGGGAACATAATATTTAAGATGGGCCATTCTTATAAAAAAACGGCTAAATACCAGAGACAACAAGGTTGGTAGAAATCGAAAGGTCCCCACGAAAAGGCCAATATCCCAAACATTGAAGCCCATTTTCGACATTGCACCCATGGCCGTCACTAAAAAGGTCATTGTACCGATCGAGGAAAATAAAATTCCTAAATTAAAGTATATGAAAGATTTACTGATTTTTTCATTCGTCATTTGAAATTCGTTGTATCCATTAAATTATGTGTTATTTAGTTTACCACGAATTCAAATAGGGGGAGCCATGAGTGTAACAATTATCGATCTAGACGTTATTGAAAATGAAGTTGCAGTAGAAGGCGCAGTTTCTAGCCGCAACTAAGAGGATTTCTCATGATGGATACAGGGGACCTGCATAATTTTGGTAAGCATGTTTCCCTGGATCATCATGAGAATGTTTTTTTCAAACCTCGTTGCGTCTATTGGGAACATTTTTATTTCGGCGCTGATTCTCCCTTGCTCTCAATATTTCAGAAGATTCTCACACCAGCTCAATTCGTTTTTTTTCAAGATCATTTTAAACTTCAAATTCATTCTAACAATTTAGCAATTGAAGGATCATCAACTAAGGTTGAATCCCTCCCTCTTGATGACCAAATCAATTTTAAAGATGTGGGGAGATTGATTGCCTATTGTTCGGTTTTCGGTTTGCTTGATCTCCACACAGGTAATCTCGTCTATAACGGTAGTCAGTTCATTCCAATCGATATTGAAGTGGTTAATGCTGTCATCAGAGTTCCAAGCGAAACATTGTTATTTCCTTTGAATGATGAAGAACGTCCTTACTCTCTTTATTTTTTAGTGCTTCCATTTCTTAATGGTGAGCGAGCGAGAATGGTGTTGGAAGGAATGTTGGAGATGACATCAATCCTCGCCACTCATTCTTCAAACATCCTTAGAGATGTTTCAGAAAATGATTTTTCTAAATATCCAATTCGCGTGATTGTTCGCCACACTCTTGATTACCGAACGAAAAATAATACAGATCTGTTAGATGAAGAAATTGTTCAGCTCGACAGAGGGGATGTTCCATATTTCTTTAAATATTTAGGTGGTCATGATCTTTTCTTCTACGAAGAAGAAATGAAACCTAAGAAATGTGGTGCTCTTAACGATAGAGCTTCTAAGAAGTTCAATATGATTGGACAGCCATTTTCACATTTGTTGAATACTGAAAGAATAAATTTAGCTCTAACGCCTAATATGCTTCTTCAATTTCTTAGGTACATTCAAAAAGATATAGGTATTAATAAAATAGATTCTGATGACTTCAGCTACTCATTTGCTGATGGAAAAATAACTCTAGAACTGAATAATCAATTATTTCAAACAACAGCTCTGAAAAACTAATGATTGTCGAGTATGAGTTGGCCAAGAACTTCTAATTTAAATTTACCTCTCCCTGAAGGGATAGAAAAATTTTGTGGCCTACGTACGTCAAAAAAATACTTACCACCAATGCCAGGCGTGGTGTTCGAGGCATTAACTGATGATGAAATTGCATCGATTCATGCGTACATCAAGCATTTAGGTGTTGCCGGCAAGAGAGCTTCCATGAATTTACCTCCCACACAAAAACCTAAAGGGCCTTTTATTGTTTTCGTTCCACAAGTTGAAAAATAATTTCTAGCTGCTGTCTAATTGTATTTGCCTCAATCTCAACCTAGAGTTGAGGCATGAGCATAACAACAAAAACATTTGCAGTGGAATCTTTTGGCACTTCGGGCATTTCTTCATCGTGGATTAATCGCCTGAAAAATAAATCATGCGATGATATCGTGATGACCATTCCTCCTGAGTTCGATGGACCAGGAGGAACATATTCACCTGAAGATCTTTACGCTCTTAGCTTGATGAACTGCTATCTCGCAACGTTCAAATATATTGCTGAAAAATCCAAACTTCAATTTGAAAATATTGAAGGAGAAGCAATTCTGAATGTTGGAAAAGGCGATCGACCGACTCTATGGATGGAAAGCCTTGCGATTAAAATCAAACTCAGCGGATGTTCGAATAAAGAACGTGCTCTTGCACTCATGGAAAAGACAAAATCACAATGTATGATCATCAACTCTGTTCAAACGAAAGTGAGTTTTGAGTTTTTAGTGGAATAATTAAAAAGCTGAAATAGATTCAACTCCATGGAACTTGCTTTGAGCACGATTTGCCCATGCTTCTTTGTCAGAACTAATATCCATGTAATAGAGAATATGATTTTCCATTGGTAGTGGAAGTTTTGCTACCGTCACTCTTTGTGATGTCGATGATTGTTGAAGAATGGATTGTTGTTGATCAGCGAAGGCAACTTTAATTTTTTTTTAATCAACTATATTTAAGACTAAGAAAATAATGGAAAGAATGAATGCTGATAAATGAACAGCTCTTGAAAAAACTAATGGCACACTAAAATGAATTTTAATATATTGTGTGCCCCAAAAAAGTGAATAACTTAGAAAAATACAAAAATAAACATACGTCCTGTCTGCACTAAATCCATGTAGAGGAATTAAGGGAAGCAGAGAACCTATAGCGATTGCTAGAAAAAATAAAAAATTTTTCTTTGCGGTTTCTCTCGTTAATCCCTGAAGGGTTGGGACACAAATAGCAACGAGCATGCTAAGAATTAAATTCCAATTCATTAAATATGCTGGTTTAGCAAACACCATTTTAGCATTTGAAAGCTGATTTAAAATATTAAAACTCAGGTCATTTTCTGCAGCATGAAGATGTTTGAAATTTCCCGGTGAGCACACCAATAAAGCAGTTCCAAGTAAAAAAGCCCCGATTAGTGCTCCATGAAACTTTCTTGATTCGCGAGAATGTTTAATGGCCTGGACCAATAACATAAGTCCGGGGACGAACATCAGCTCTATAGAGTTGCCAAAGAGAAAACACAAAAAAAGTAAGACTAGTTTTTCTTTTTGAGAAAAGTTCTTTTCTGCTAAAAGGTTTAATAAATATGAGCAGAGAATAAAAATAATTAATGGCCAGAGATAGACAGCAGCTACCCAAAAAATTGATTCACCTAAAACAAAATAACAATTGAAAAAAACGATCAACAACAAATAGATATTGAGATCTCTTTTCTCTAATGACGTAGATGCCATTTTTTTTAAGATGTTCTGGTTATAAAAAAAGATTGCACCTAAAAAAAGTAAAGCGTTAATGGTGGAGACGATATCGGTATTTAAAGGTTTTGTTACAAACACCCCTTGCATGAAAGAGACAAATACTCTTCCAGTCCAATTCAGGTAATGGGAATACGTCCATGCAAAAGGTGCGAGTATGGAAGGTCTGATGTTTAAGATGATGTGAGCATGCCAAAAATCATCAGTGGTCGCAATCGCATGAAAGCCGAGCACGACGAAACAGGCCGCGAAGAGAACCATTAATGTCGTTAAAACATTTCTGTAGATAAAACACTCACTCTTGAATTTTAAGATTCTATTTTAGTCTGAATGATAATTTTGGGCAAAAAAAAGCCCGGAGGGTTAACCCGGGCTAGTTATGATTCCCTTCTTGCGAAGTTCCTCAATTTGAATTTTTATAATCGGCATTCTGTGAGAAGAATGGGGTGGCTGATGGGGCTCGAACCCACGACACCTAGAATCACAATCTAGTGCTCTACCGACTGAACTACAGCCACCATATTTTTGTAAGCACATTTATAGGGGGTTGTCGGGTTATAGTCAATGAAAAGTTTGGCGATTTAATGCTTCAGGTAGTTTTTACTCTCTTTGATTTTGACTCTTCGAAAATAGTGCAGTCTAATAAAAGGGACGACATATTGCTTAGTTAGGAAGGTTTAAATGAAAAGATTAAATGGATTTTCTGCATTAGCTGTCTCTGTTCTTACATTGGCCCTTGGGTCATCTGCTGCTCATGCTTACGGAACTGGTATTTCAACATTCCCTTTAGAAGCTGAAAAAAAGGTTCTTTCAACGGAATTAACGGGAATCGTTTCAAGTGGTGGGGGCGTTGGTCTTCAGGCCCGTTACACGCAAAAATTAAACGAAGATTCAACGGTAGACGCTGGTCTTGGGATTTCTGGTGGTGAACGTTCAGCGCGTTTATTCGCAGGATATGATTATCAAATCGTTCCAGACTACGAAAGCCAACCACGTACATCAATCAAAGCATTCATTGAAAACTCAAAAGAATTTGGTGCAAGAAGAAACATCCTTGGAATTGCTCCAACGCTTTCAAAAGGATTTGTGTTTTGGGACAATGAAGCTTTCCCGTACATCTCAATTCCTTACGGGATCAGCCTTGATGGCGGATCAAATTCATATAAAACTACTGTGAGTGCAAACATTGGTATCACTGGTGTTATTCCAGGAGATTACTTAAGCACAGAAAAGAAAATCACAGCAAGTGCTGAAGGGATTATCGGATTAAAGAACAGCTTCTCTGGCGTGTTCATTGGTTTCGGTTATCCAATCGAATAATTAAAAAAACTTATGACGAAAATTGTTTTTTCGGATTTTGACGGGACTCTAACCTACAAAGAAGGTTTGAGTCCCGTTTTTTTTGAGATCATGGATTATCTTGATCACAAAAAAGTTCCACTGGTGATTGTCACTGGACGTTCACTTTCATGGGGGCATTTTCTTCTCACGCATTTTCCATTTCTCACTGATGTCATTGTTGAGGGAGGCGGATCTATCGTTTCTCGTAGAGGAAAATTCATTACAGAAGAATTATTGGTGAGTGAAGCCGAAGTTCAGCGACTGGCTGATTTCTGTGGAGAGTTTAAAAAGAAATTTCCGAACATTCCTCTTTCAGTGGATTCTTTTGGTAGAAAAACAGATCGTGCAATTGAATTGCATGATTTGCAGGACGGAACTCTCTTTCATCATATTGAAGATTTCCTTCGCGAGAAAAATATCAACTTCTCAACATCAAATGTGCATTTGAATTTTTGGTGCGGGGAAATTTCGAAGTATCTAGCTGTCACTCACTACTTGGCCAAAAACAAAACGATGGAAAGCGATTGTTTGTTTTTCGGTGATTCACTTAATGATCAAACAATGTTCAAGTCTTTTAAGAATTCCATTGGTGTTTCAAATATCTCCCAGGTGCTCGATCGAATGACCCACAAGCCAACTACCATCCTCACAGGCGATGAGAATGCCGGGCCTTTTGGCGTTCTCAATTATCTAAAAAAAAATCTCTAAACATGATGCAAGTCAGATTTCTTCCAAAGTTTAAATAGGTGCTCCTGCACTGAACGGTGATAAATTATTGTTCAGCAGTTACTATTTCTTAGAGGTAAATAAGCAATGACAACAGCATCTAATTGTACAGAGATTATCAAGTCGGGAGACAATGTCTTCATTCACTCAGGAGTATCAGCTCCTCAGCAATTGATTGCTTCGATGATCGCTCGGGCGCACGAATTAAAAGGTGTAAAAATTTATCAAATTCATACGGAGGGTAACGCTGATTATGCTAAACCTCAGTATAGAGAAAATTTTAATGTCCATAATTTCTTCAATGGACCTAACATGCGAGCAGCGAGTGAAGATCTCTCTGTTCATTACATTCCGATCTTTTTGAGTGAAATTCCTCTTCTGTTTTATAATGGAGTTATTCAGCTAGATGTGGCCATGATTCAAGTTTCACCTCCAGATCGTCACGGTATGTGCAGCTTGGGCCCTTCCGTTGATATTTCTGTTTCAGCGGTGAGAACAGCGAAGATTGTCATTGCCCAAGTTAATAAACAAATGCCCCGCACGTTTGGTGATTCACAAATTCATATTTCGAAAATTGATCGTATGGTTGAAGTTGATGAACCTATTCATGCCGTTGCTCGTGCCAAACTCTCAGATAAAGAAATTAAAATTGGCCAGAATATTGCGGGTTTAATTGAAGATGGTGCAACTCTTCAGATGGGTATCGGGGCCATTCCTAATGCCGTTTTGGACTGCTTAAAAAATCATAAGGATCTAGGAATTCATACAGAAATGTTTTCTGATGGCCTTATTGATTTACACGCAGCAGGTGCAATCAACGGGAAACATAAAGTTCGCCATCGTGGAAAGATTGTTTCTAGTTTTGTTATCGGCTCGAAAAATGTTTATGACTTCATCGATGACAATCCAGAAGTCTTGCTGCTTGATTGCAGTTATACAAACAACACGCACATCGTGGCCCAAAACCCTAAAGTAACGGCGATTAATAGCGCAATCGAAGTTGATGTAACAGGACAGGTTTGCTCTGATTCAATCGGGTCGAGAATCTATTCTGGTGTCGGCGGACAAATGGATTTCATCAGAGGTGCTGCACTCTCAAAAGGTGGAAAACCAATTATTGCACTTCCATCAACAACAAAAAATGGATTGAGCAAGATTGTTTGCCAGCTAAAACCGGGAGCCGGTGTTGTCACAACGAGAGCGCACGTTCATTACGTCGTGACTGAACATGGTGTGGCCTATCTCTATGGGAAATCAATCAGCGAAAGAATAAAAGCGCTCATTAAAATTGCAGCTCCTGAACATCAAGAGAATTTACAACGTGAAGCTTATAATCTTTTTTTAAAAAATTAAGTGTGCTTCTTTTTTAACTAATTCTAATTTTTCGGTGGAGCAGAACTCTGGATCCTGAGGTGT
>CBIHOP010000175.1:0-7052 GCA_966211385.1 uncultured Bacteriovorax sp. | reverse complement strand
TTGAAGGTATTGTGAACTCACTTGTAGGTGAATCACTTAAGACTTACTTAGAAGAAAATCCGGAAATCGGAAAACTAGTTATCAAAAAATCTGTGGATGCCGCTGCAGCTCGCGAAGCCGCTCGTCGTGCACGTGAACTTACTCGTCGTAAAAACGTTTTAGAATTCTCTGGTCTTCCAGGAAAAATGGCAGACTGTCAGGAATCAGATCCAGCTCAATGTGAACTTTACATCGTAGAGGGTGATTCCGCGGGTGGATCAGCAAAACAAGGACGTGACCGTCGTGTTCAAGCTGTACTTCCGCTGAAAGGTAAAATTCTTAACGTTGAAAAAGCTCGTTATGAAAAAATGCTTGCTTCAGAAGAAATTAAAAACTTCATTCAAGCAATCGGTACAGGTATTGGGAAAGACCAATTTAATATTGCAAAACTTCGCTACCACAAAATCGTCATCATGACCGATGCCGACGTCGATGGATCGCACATTCGTACGCTTTTACTTACACTCCTCTATCGACAATTCCCGGAATTGATCGAACAAGGTTACATCTACATCGCTCAGCCACCTCTTTATAAATATAAAAAAGGTAAGATGGAGACATATTTAAAAGACGATAAACGTCTAGAAGAATACCTCATCAACAATGCGACTGATGATTCAAAAATTAGTATCAATGGCGAACCAGTTTCTGGTGAAATGGCCAAGCAACTCATCAATAAAGAAAGTAACTACCGTAAGACTCTTTCTTACTACGACACACACTACGATACAGATCTTCTGAAAAAATTAGTTGAAGACCAAACTCTAAAACCAGAAGACATGAACGATGTGAAGAAAGTAGAAGCTGAAGCGAAAAGACTTCACGATTACTTCAAACCACTTGAGACGCAAACGCTTAAGCACTATTCAATTACAGTTGAAGAAGATGTAGAAACTAAAACGTGCACACTTCGCTTGAATATCAAGACTGCTTCACGCACGAAGAAGTTTAAAATCTCTCAAGCTTTCATGCGCTCACCAGAATACGCTGATCTGTTGAACAGCTTTGATGGGATTAAAAAATACTCGCGCGCTACATTTAAAATTGAGCGTGAAAAAGATACTCGTGAATTCCATTCACTTACTGAATTTTCTGAATTTGTTATTCAAGACGGAAAACAAGGTGCCTACATTCAACGTTACAAGGGTCTTGGGGAAATGAACCCAGAGCAACTTTGGGAAACAACAATGAATCCAGCTCATAGAACACTTCTTCAAGTAAAAATTGAAGATACTCTGGAAGCTGATCAAGTCTTTACAGTTCTAATGGGTGACCAGGTAGAACCAAGAAGAAAATTCGTTGAAGAAAACGCATTGAATGCACGTAACCTCGATATCTAAGAATAATTTAAAGGTAAAAATAATATGTCAGACACAAACAACACAAACCACGGCAATATCTCTCCTGTAGTTATTCAAGATGAGATGAAAAACTGTTACCTCGATTACGCAATGTCGGTAATCGTTGGTCGTGCTCTTCCTGATGTTCGCGACGGGATGAAGCCTGTTCACAGACGTGTTCTTTATGCGATGGACTCGCTAAATAACTATCACAACAAACCATTCCTGAAATCAGCGAGAGTTGTTGGTGATATTATCGGTAAGTATCACCCACACGGTGACTCTGCTGTTTATGGAGCAATCGTTCGTTTAGCGCAAGATTTCTCTATGAGATATCCATTAGTAGACGGACAAGGAAACTTCGGTTCAATCGACGGTGATAGTGCAGCGGCCATGCGTTATACCGAAATCAGAATGAAGAAAATTTCTGAAGAGATGATGGCCGATCTTGATAAAGAAACTGTTGATTGGCAGCCAAACTACGATGACTCTTTAATTGAGCCAAGTGTTCTTCCTACAAAAGTTCCAAACCTTCTTATCAATGGTTCATCTGGTATTGCTGTTGGTATGGCGACAAACATTCCTCCACATAACTTAAGTGAGATCATGAATGGATTGTTGCTTCTTCTTGATAATCCAACAGGTGTTTCAATTGATGATTTAATGAAAGTAATTCCTGGACCAGACTTCCCTACTGCTGGAGCAATTCACGGTACGGAAGGAATTCGTTCTGCTTATCACACTGGTAAAGGTGTTCTTCAAATTCGTGCAAAAATCGATGTTGAACATAATGCTAAAAAAGATCGTGATAGCATTATCATCACTGAACTTCCTTACCAAGTTAACAAAGCAAAACTTATCGAGCGTATTGCAGAGCTTGTTAACGAAAAAGAAATCACTGGAATTTCAGATCTACGTGATGAATCTTCACGTGAAGGTATCCGCATCGTTATCGATCTCAAGAAAGGTGAAATCGCTACAGTTATTATTAACAAACTTTATAAAGCGACTCCGTTACAAACTTCATTTGGTATTATTTTCTTATCAATTGTTAACGGCTCGCCAAGAATTTTAAATCTTAAAGACCAACTTCTCTTCTTCATCGATCACCGTCGCGAAATCGTCATTCGTCGTACAGTGTTCGAACTTAAGAAAGCAAGAGAGCGCGCTCACATTTTAGAAGGTTTAAAGATTGCTGTTGAAAATATCGACGCTATCGTTGACCTAGTTAAAAAAGCTGAAGGACCTGTTCAAGCTAAAACTAAGTTAATGAGCACGTACTCGCTTTCAGATATCCAGGCTCAAGCAATTCTCGATATGAGACTACAACGCTTAACTGGTCTAGAGCGTGACAAAATTATTAAAGACTACAACGACATCATGAAAGAGATTGCTCGCTTAGAGGGAATTCTTCAAAGTGATGAACTCATCACTGGAATTATCCGTGATGAATTCAGAGAGATTCTTGAAAACTTCGGTGACAAACGTCGTACGGAAATCGTAGCAAAAGCTGACGAAATCCAAATGGAAGATCTTGTTAAGCAAGAAGACGTGATCGTTACAATTACTCATAAAGGTTATGTAAAGCGTATGGCGATGGACACATACCGCACGCAAAAACGTGGTGGTACAGGTGTTAAAGGTGCAGATGGCGCGGATGATGATTTCTACACATCGATCTTCACGGCCAACACTCACTCAACTCTCTTCATTTTCACAAATAAAGGACAAGTGTTCTCGATCAAGGTTTACAACATTCCAGAAGGAAACCGTACAACGAAAGGTCGTAACATTGTTAACTTGATTGCTGTTCCACCAGGAGAAACTGTTAAGAAGATTCTTTGTCTTCCAGATTCAATCGAAGGAAAATTCCTGATGATTGCGACGGAAAAAGGGATCGTGAAAAAATCTGAACTTTCTGAATACAAAAATATTCGTCAGTCTGGTTTAACTGCTATCAAAATTATCGAGGGTGATAACCTTCTATCAGTAAGAATTACTGATGGAACTAAAGATGTTCTTCTATGTTCTTCTTCAGGAAAGATTATTCGTTTTGCTGAAACAGATGCCCGTCCACTTGGCCGTGTCTCTCAAGGGGTAAAAGGAATTGAGCTTACGGATGAAGAAAAAATTATCGGTATGGAAATCATCGATGATTCTGTTGAGATTCTTTCAGTAACAGCTAACGGTTACGGAAAACGCACAAGTGTTTCTGAATACCGCAGACAAACTCGCGGTGGTAAAGGAATCCTTGCGATGAGACTCACAGATAAAAATGGTGACATCATCGATATTAAACCAGTTACAGATAAAGATGACTTGATGATTATCTCGGATAAAGGTCAGGTTATCAGAACGAAAATTTCTGGAATTTCATTAATGGGTAGAACAACTCAAGGTGTTCGTCTGATCAAGCTTAAAGATGGCGAGACAGTTGTGGCCGTTGAGAAAATTGTTGATCCAGATGAAGATTTCGAAAGCATCCCAGAGGGCGCGAATGCAGATGCGCCAAAATCTGAATAAGAAAACTTTTAAAACTTTAGTTAAGAGCACTCTCATCATGAGTGCTCTTACTTTGGTTTCCTGTGACTTCACTCCTCCTATCAATCGTAAAATTATTGATGCTCAAAACTACATTACTGAACAAGAGTATGAACGTTCAGCAACTTTGTACGAAGATATTCTTAAGAGTAATCCCTCTCCGGATTTACGTTTAAAAATTTGTTATCAATTGGGTGAATTGTATTCGATTTACTTAGGGAATTATAAAAAAGCCGCTTACTACTACAATGAAGTAAAAGCTTTAACTGAAGATCCATTGTGGTTAATTAAAACGGAAGAAAAACTTGCTGACGTGAACTTCAACTATTTAAAGAACTATAGAGATGCGATCAAAAACTACACTCGCCTCTCTGAGTTTACGCCAAAGCTAAAGAACTTCGATTTCTTCCAGCTGCAAATTGCTCTTGCTCATTATTATTTGAATGAAAAAGATAAGGCCCTACAGCAACTCACTATCATTCAATCCAATCCCAATCATGAATATTTTGTTCGCTCCTTTTATTACATTGGTCTCATTTACTTCGAACAAAAAGATTTCAGCAAAGCTCTCTATGTTTGGTCTGAGTATTTAAAAAGAGAAACAAAGAAAGAAGCGATCGTTCAAGCTAAATTCATGGTCGCAAATGCTTATGAATCAACTGAAAATTTAAAGATGGCCTACGATATCTATTACTCGATAGCCAATGATTATCCCAATCCAGATGTGATACAAAATCGTCTCAATTCTCTTTATCAGAGAAGAGTTTCACGTAGGCGCTAATCATGAATAAAAAATGGCTACAAATTACCGGACTCGCACTTAGTTTACCATCAACTATTTTTATTGCTGTCTGGGGGGCTATGCATTTGGCCGAAATAGGGATATTAACTAGGACCCAGGCCGTTTTGCTTTTTCTTGCCATCATTGGCAACATCCTCTTCATGATGGTTTACTATGCTTATAAGCGAAAGAATTGATCTAAAAAAATATGCCCTCTTCTCATCAGTCCTCATTATTATTTCTATTTTCCTGGCCCGCAACTCTTCAGAACTCATGGTTATGGCCACTGTTTTTCTAGCAGCGGGTATTAATCAATATATGTTAGTTAGAGGAGTTTCGAAAATCGCCAATCAAGCCGTAGGCAAAGAAGAAAGCAGCAAGTTTGATCTCATCGTTCTTTTTATCGGAAAATTAATTGTGCTGGTTGTCGCCCTAACTTTAGGTGTACAAATTATGGCAAAAAGGATAATAATTCCTCTGTTAATTTACGTATTACAAATAGTTGTCCTCTACCTGAGTTTGAAAAAACCAGTGCAGGAGAAGGAATAAGTAGATGAAGAAATTTTCGCTTTTAACTTTGCTCGCTCTAATCAGCAGTAATGCTCACGCTTCTGGTGGATTTACTTGGGTAACTCAACTAGGACATGCAACAGGATTAGATAATCTTTTTCATGTTGGCGAAACTCACCTTCACTACGATCACATTTTAACTTTCATCATCGTTCTTGCACTTCTTATTATCTCTGGTCTTTTCTACAGATCAAAAACTGCAAATGCTGAAGCTGCAGTTATTCCAGATAAAGGATGGTCATATAGAAATCTTCTAGAACTTTATGGTTCATTCATCTACACACAAGCTCGCGCTGTTCTTGGTGAAAAAGATGCTCCAAAATATTATCCATTCGTAGCTACAATGTTCATCGTAGTTTTCGTATGTAACATGATCGGATTGATTCCAGGATTTTTACCTCCAACAGAATCAATCAACACAACTCTTGCTCTTGGTATTTTCTCTTTCCTTTACTTCAACATTAAAGGTTGTAAAGAACTTGGAACAATCAATTACCTTAAGCACTTTGCTGGCCCACTTTGGTATATGGCGATTTTGATTTTCCCAATCGAAATCATCTCAACATGTATTCGTCCAGTTTCTCTAGCTCTTCGTCTCTATGGAAACATGTACGGGGACCACATGGTACTTGGAACATTCTCTAACCTTGCACCACTTCTTGTTCCAATCGTGTTCATGGTTCTAGGGATTCTAGTTTCATTTATTCAAGCTTACGTATTTACGATGTTATCAATGGTTTATGTTAGTTTAGCTACTGCTCACCACGATCATGGTGATCACGCTCATCACTAAGAGAAAACCAGAAATATTAATTTTTTGTCTAAGGAGACAATCATGGCTAAGAAACTTCCAGTTATTCTCGCTTTCGTACTTTTCTTCTCTCTTGTAGCATCTCAAGCATTTGCTCAAGGTGGAACTGCTGCTGCAGGTATGTCTGACGTAGCTATCAAGTACATCTCTTACTTCTTCGCTCTTGGAATCGCTGTTTTCGGTGGTACACAAGCTCAATCTAAAGCAGCTTCAGTTGCTCTAGAAGGTATCGCTCGTAACCCAGCTGCTGCTGATAAGATCCAAACTCCAATGATTCTTGGTCTTGCACTTATGGAATCACTTGTAATTTTCGCTCTTATCTCTACTTTCCTTGTTTAATCCGCTTACGCGTTTTAAAGATAAAAAAACGGGGAGCTGAAAAGCTCCCCTTTTTTTTGCTCGCTTGTCAGTGTTTTCATTAGTGCGACCAAACCTTGTGCGAATTGAATTGTCTTTCAACCTGCACACTTTGATGATTCGGTCCTACTTTTCTGTAAAGAGCTTGAGACTCAAAAAGAAAATAGGAAACACTTCTAAGAACTAGACCACTTAATCGGCCTAACTCCCATACGATTTTTAAAAAAGACTTCAAACTTTTACTTGAGTGAAAGCTGAACTCCTTCATTTCAGAAAACAAGACATAACGATGCCTTTGAAACATTTGTTCCATAAAAAACTCCAATAGTTAAAAATTAAAAACGCAAAATCACTAAACTCAAAAAACCTTTAGAGATTACAAAAGAAAAAACATGAATGTACTAATGGGCTTTTCTAGAGTGCGACTGGGTAAGTGACGACACGAAGATCAGTACAAATCATCTTTTTGCTAATTGAAATCATGAATGTACCTCCTTTCGTTTGAGTGATAATTATTTCGAGAATAAATTGTGTTTGGATTTTTGTCAAATGGAAAAATTTTCTTCAACTATTGAAGACTAAGCACTCGAAAGAATAACTTAGCCTTCAATCA
>CBIHOP010000174.1:0-7056 GCA_966211385.1 uncultured Bacteriovorax sp. | reverse complement strand
TCAATGCAATCTGTTTCAGTAGTGGATTGGCCCACTGGCATTAATAGCAACATTGTAAATTTTGTTAGAGAATCATGTGACTGCAGGGAATGCAAAAATTCTCTGAATTCATTTTCATCTTTCGCGACAGATTTTAAAATATCTAAACCATCAATGACGAGAAAATTTCCCTGATGTTCTTTAATTAAATTCCATAAAAACGATTTGAACTGAAGAATACTTTCGTTTTTAAGATGATTGTACCCATTGATATAGTGAACTCTTGTTCCAATCTGCTCTTGATCTACAAATTCTAAACTAGATAGATAACTGACCATGCGACCAGTGGATTCTGCTAACAAAGAAACATAAACACTGTTTTCATTATTGGCCGCTCGATAGAAGCAACACTGATTGGCCAGAATGGTTTTTCCCATTCCTGGTTGTCCCTGAACAACATAAATACCGCCTTCAAAAAATCCTCCCATGAGGAGAAAATCAAGACGGGGAACGCCTGTGGCTACACGACGAATTGGTTTTGGCATACTGACTCACTTTCCAAAAATTTCTTCCTTTAATTAAAATCTTTCCGGCCATCAACGTCAAACTAATTTGGATAACGAATTAGTTTTTTTTTGCCAAGCAGTCGAACATATCTGAAAATTTGGAGATGAAAATCTTTATCAGTTTTGTTCTATTCGGAGTACTTTCCTCGTGTACTCGTACTGTCATCAAATCACCTCATGAAGCTATGAGACTTGCCACGCAAGCACCAACAATTGTCGACACTCATTCGCGTGAGAGTTTTTTTTCGACTTTGAGGGCCCACATCGATGTGATGAAAAAATCCGGGCTCGTGAAAGAACAGATGATTTTTGGTGAGACTAAAATATCTAAAGCCCACTATGTGTCCGCACTTGAAGAAATTTTCAAGCATGAAGCGGATTACGTTCAATACATTCAGGATAATTTTGACTCGTATGAAGTGTATGGAAAGGAGAAGTGGGGCGAAATTCTCTCAACGGGGTATTATGAGCCCCACGTGAGTGGTTCACGAACACCAAATGAAAAACATTCACAAGCTGTCTATGCTCGTCCAAATGATTTAGTCACAGTGAACTTAAAATCTTTTGCCTATAAATTTTCAGTTCCCCTGGAGCATCAATCAGTTCGCGGCCGTTTAAAAGGGTCTACGGTGATTCCGTATTACGTGCGCTCTGAAATTGATTCTGATCTGAAACTTCAGGGGCAAAATTTAGAACTTGCTTATCTTGATCCTATCGACGCTTTTTTTATTCAGATTCAAGGTTCAGGCGTAATCGATTTTAGTGATGGGACGAACATGCGAATCGGTTATGCTGAACAAAATGGCCATCCTTATGTGGCGTTAGGAAAACATCTCACTCATGTCATTCCTATAGAGGAGATGAGTATGCAGCGAATACGCAATCATCTTGAAACTCTGACTCCACCAGAGCGCCAAAAAATCTTGAATCTCAATCCGAGTTATGTTTTTTTTCGTCTGCTGAATTCTCAAGCTCTCACTTATGCCGGAATGGAGGTGAGTGCTGGTCGAACAATTGCGACAGACAAAGATCTTATGCCTAAAGGTGCACTTGCCTTTTTACAAATTGAAGAACCTGTTTTTGAATCTACTTCCAGTACTGTTCCCGTTGCCTGGTTAAATCAACCGCGACTTGTTTTTGATCAAGATACGGGAGGAGCGATCCGTGGACCTGGGCGAGTGGATCTGTATTTTGGATCAACTCCAGAAGCTGCCCAAAAAGCAGGTGTCATGAAACGAAGTGGAAAACTTTTTTATCTCGTCCCCAAGGCGAAATTATGAAAAGACTCGTTCCTTCACGACCTTTTCCGGCCTACGCTTTTCTTCCTGGTCAATCCATACATCCGAACAAAGAAGGAGGGCATAGTTTTAATGAACCAGAACTGCACTGTCATCCGATCGATGAAAAACATATGGATGATTTTTATTTTGGTTTGGATCTGCTGAATCATGGATTCTATTGGGAGAGTCATGTTTTGTTTGAGGCCCTATGGAATGCTCATCATCGAAAGGGACCTGAAGCTGATCTTTTAAAGGCGCTTATTAAAGTTGGTGCCGGCTTCATCAAAAAAGAGCTCGGACAATCTGCAGCTGCAAATGGACATTTTGAACGCGCTCTGGAACTCATTCAGGGTCTGCAACATTCAGGTGTGAACACGCTCATTACTCTCGATTTAGGCTTATTGGAAACAAAACTGATTGGAGAAAATGGCCGTATACTGCCAATTCTTCCTATGATATAGTCGGCCCGTGGACTATCAAAATCAACTCGACATCAAAAAGCAAAAGCTCAAATCTCTTTTTGCGAATTTCACTCAACAAGAACTGGAAGTTTTCGCTTCAGAACCAACACATTATCGCATGCGTGCTGAATTCCGCGTTTGGCATGAGGGCGAAGATCTCTATTACTATATGTTCGACAAAGTTTCTGATCAAAAAATCAGAACAGAACAATTTATGGCAGCAAGCAAATTGATTAATGAAGTGATGCAGGCCTTGATGGCAGAGTTGAGACCCAACAAAGAACTGCGCTTTAAGCTTTTTCAAGTTGATTTTCTTTCAACTCTGAGCGGAGAGATTCTCGTCTCACTTCTTTATCATAAAAAATTAGATGATGTGTGGACTGCTGAAGCCAATGCACTTCGTGAACGATTGAGTTTGAAATTTAAAATCGATATTTTGGGACGAGCTCGCAAGCAGAAAATTGATCTTAATCGTGACTTTGTCGTCGAAAGACTTCCAGTAAAAGACCGTACACTCATCTACAAGCAAGTTGAAAACAGTTTCACCCAACCTAATGCAGGTGTTGCTATTCAAATGCTCGAGTGGGCCATTGATTGCACTGACAACTCTAGTGGTGATCTGCTGGAACTTTATTGTGGGAACGGAAATTTCTCATTAGCACTCGCCCGAAATTTTAAGCGAGTGCTTGCAACTGAATTAGCAGGACCTTCAGTAGAAGCCGCACAATTTAATATTGCTGAAAATAAAATTGATAATGTGACCATTATCCGAATGTCTGCAGAAGATTTTTCTGATGCTATGGAAGGAAAACGTGAGTATCAAAGACTGCGTGGAATTGATCTTAAGTCATTTGACTGCCAGACAATTCTCGTTGATCCACCACGCGCTGGCCTGGATGCTAAAGCTTGTGCTCTCGTGCAGAAATACGAAAACATTCTCTACATTTCGTGCAATCCTCACACTCTACTTGAAAACCTCAACATTCTTTCTGAAACACACACCATTAAACGCTTTGCTCTCTTTGATCAGTTTCCCTATACCGAACACATGGAGTGTGGAATACTTCTTTCAAGAAAATCTTAAAAGAGGTTAACATGCGTTTTCTCCACACAATGCTCAGAGTGAAAGATTTAGATCGATCACTTGATTTCTTTATCAATAAATTAGGTCTTGTTGAAATCCGTCGCAAAGAAAATCAGGCGGGAAAATTTACACTAGTTTTTTTAGCGACAGCTCCCGGCGAGCCGGAGATTGAACTCACTTATAACTGGGGCGAAGAAAACGAGTATAGTTATGGACGCAATTTCGGTCATCTCGCCTTTGAAGTCGATAATATCTACGCCACATGCGAGCGCCTCATGAAAGCAGGAATGATCATCAATAGACCCCCTAGAGACGGTTATATGGCCTTTATAAAGTCTCCCGACAATCAATCCATTGAACTCCTTCAAAAAGGTTCACCGTTACCAGAGCAAAGTCCTTGGGTCGAGATGCCTAACACTGGAACATGGTAAAGGCCTTGCATCATTTTTGATGAGGAGGGTCTTATGAGCATAAAAACTCGTCGAGATGAACAGCGCAAGCGTGAAATGATGTCCCGTAAATCTTCTCAAGATATGGCCCCTGGATCTTTTCAGGGACTCTCAAAGAAAGACAAAAAAAATAATGGACGTGGATTAGGACAAAGAACTAAACATGTGGAGAACCCCGTATAGGGTTCTCCATTTCTTAGTGAATGCTTGGTGAGTTTGCGTTTTGATTTTGATTTAATTGTGCCGGTGGTGTTCTGAGAGGCCTTACCTGTGAAAGCGCTTCTCCCCAAGAAAGAATTTGTTCTACCAAGGTATCCAACGTCTTTGCATGCATATCGCGCGGTTTGAATTTAGAATAATTTTCAAAATCATCGTGAAGAGATAATGCGACTTGCGCTCTTACTGTGGCCACTTGGCATTCGGCCATAATCAATCTCAGATTTTCAACTGCTCTTGTTCCACCTGCGCTTCCATAGGCCACAAATCCTGCAACTTTGTTGTTCCATTCTTTGTAGAGAAAATCGATGGCATTTTTTAAAGCACCAGAAGTTCCGTGATTATATTCCGGGGAGACAAATATAAATGCGTCGAAACTTGAAATTTTTTCCGACCATCTCAATGTGTGGTCATTGGAATATTTTCCCATGGATGGTGGAATCGGCTCATCTAATAAAGGTAAATTATAATCACGCAAATCTATCAACTCAAATGTTGCGTCGTCGCGTTTACTGACATGATCAAAGACCCAACGAGCAACACTTTCTCCCACACGATTAGGGCGCGTGCTCCCAATGATTATAGCTATGTTAAGCATAAGTCCTCCTTCGAAAGTAGACATCAAAAAACGTTCTCCAAAATTTGTTTGAGAGTAAAGAAGCACTCAAGCAGAGCTGTTAACCGTGTTTTTCCGTTGGCATTAAATGAAATTAGGCCAAATCGAAATTGCTCATTTAATTCATCATATCCTATCGTGAAAGAGTGAATGCCCTTTTAGGGAAGGAGAGTTTTATGAAGAAAAAAATTGTACTTTTAAGTTCGGCCCTCTTACTCACAACGGCCGGTTGTTCATCACTTGAAGAAAACAAAAGAGCAGCTGTCGGTACAGGGATTGGAGCTGCAGCAGGAGCAGGTGTTGGTGCTGTTTTAGGGAAAAAGAAAGGTGCCGTTATCGGTGCAGTTGCTGGTGGAGCAATTGGTTCTGTTATCGGGCACAGAATGGATAAACAGAAAAAAGAATTAGAGAAAATTGCTGAAACCAAGAGAACAGAAGAAGGGCTGATAACAAAATTAAAAAGCGATATTCTTTTTGATTCCGGAAAAGCTCAACTAAAACCTGAAGCAAAAGACAATTTAAAAGAAATGGCCGAGATCATGAAGAAATATCCAGAGAACGTCTTGACCATTAACGGATACACCGACATTACCGGAACATCTGAATTCAATGAAGAATTGAGCGAAGATCGTGCTGAAGCTGTAAAAAAACAATTAGTGGCCGCTGGTCTTCCAGAAAATGTCATTTCGACAAATGGTCTTGGACCTCAAAATCCGATTGCCAGCAATGATACTTCTGACGGAAGAAGACAAAATCGTCGCGTGGAAATTCAAATTACAGTCGATGAGTCTAAGGTTCCAAAGTCGTAATTTTGACAGATTTATATTTCTGTAGTTCGGTTAAAAGAACGGTGAGGCGATCATAAGTTTCAATAGGCGAGTGCATCCATGCATTCGCCTCACTTTCTACTTCGTCCGAATTAATTTTTCCGTTTCTAATAGAAAGTTTTATTTTTTTTCTCGTCTTAGTTTTGAATTCAACATCTGCATTTAAAAGTTGTTGAATCTTTTTAGCGCGAACAAGTGCTTCCCCAATTCGTACAAAATGTCTTTCAAATTTATGCGCGATATCTTCCGGAGTGACGTCGGCTTCCTCATCCACTTCAATTTCTACCAGCTCTTCATTTCTTCGATAAAGCTTAAGACCGAGGGCCATGAGAGACCTTCGATTGATGAGGCGAATGGGATCTATATGGAAAGTCTCACAGAAGAGTTCGAAGCCGGCCTTGACTGTTTCAGCTTCATATTCATGATAGAAAAATGAAAAAGTAGGAGGCGATGGATACTCCGTCATAAGCCATAAATTTAAGAGAAAGACCGAATCGAAAGTCATGGTGTTGGAGAAAGGTCCGATAGTGTGAACGTCATCTTTAATGGAGCTTACTGATGTATACGTTGAATCGAAAAAATTTAGCGAGCGATAACCTTCTTTCAAAGCAATGTTGTAGTAAGGATTCAATCTTTTAATCTCATCAGTTTCAAGGAGGGCCGCGTGTAGTGGAGTCTCACAAACTGTCACGCGAATATCATGAACCATAGTGAGCATTTCCAATTTAAAAGAGTCTCGTCCTTTCTGACCGCGAAAATAACTGTTCACGCGGCTATGAAGCGATGTCGCCTTTCCGACATAGAGAACTTTTCCTTCTCTATTAAGCATTCGATAAATTCCTGGTTCATCAGGAAGATTTAAGCGAATATTTTTATCCAGTGGATATTCATATTTAGTTTTTTTAGCTTTTGGAGTGGCGCTTATCCATTGCAGAAACTGTTCATGATTTTCAATTCCTAACTTTTCAAGCTCAGTTGCCAGTTCTCTCCAAATGGTTCTGGTGGCCTCAACATGTTCTTTAGCGCGTTTGAATTCTCCAGAATCATGTCCGAAATAACCAGCAAGCGCTTTTATTCCACGGGAAGGAAGATTGGGATAAAGTCTCTTTGCGATTTCATTTGTACAAATAATGGAAAATGGAAGTTCTTCATTTAAATGTTTGAAGGCCTGCTCTAAAAAAGGTCTTTCAAATTGAGCGAAATGAATAACGGCCACAGCTCCTTCTGGTATATATGATTTTAACTTTTGGAGAGCGATTGGAAATGAAATCGCATTTTCCATTTCCATGTTTTTAATTCCTGTTACCATTTCAATTCGACGAGGAATCGTTTCACCTTCAGGCAATTCAACCAGAAAAGATTCGAGTCTTTCTTGATCGGCCAGTGCCATTTCTAAAATATAAGCTTCAAGAGCATTTGCTCCTGTGGTTTGCAGATCGAGAAAAAAGACGGGGAGTTTTTTCATCTATTAGACTCCCAGAAGTTTTTCACGTCTTGTAAAATTTGAGTGGAGAGGAGTTCTTCAGGAGAGTCATTGAACCAGCCAGCAGGCATTGATTCAGCATAACTTTTTTCCAA
>CBIHOP010000173.1:0-7079 GCA_966211385.1 uncultured Bacteriovorax sp. | reverse complement strand
TTCTCAAGTGTTAGTTCGAATCCTTTCCAGAACTCGCGCAATACTTTTTTCCAGCTAACATCGCCTTCTTCGATTTTATCGAGTAGCTCTTCAACTTTGGCCGTGAATTCAATGTCCATAACGTCAGGGAAACTTTCCACTAACATTTTGCAAACGACATTTCCAAGCTCAGTTGGGATGAATCTGTTTTCAATTTTTTCAACGTAGTTACGATCTTGGATGTTCGAGATAATCGCCGCATAAGTTGATGGACGACCAATTCCCTGCTCTTCAAGAGCTTTTACCAGCGAAGCTTCATTAAATCTTGGAGGTGGTGAAGTCCAGTGCTCTTCTTCAGTGATTGCTTTTTTCTGCGCGAAGGTTTCACCTTCAGCAATATCTGGAAGCAAACCTGTTTTCGGTTCATCTTGTTCATCACTGTCTTCGTCTTTCTTATTGTGTTTTTCGGCCATTGATTCCAGATAAACAGTTCTGAAACCAGGGAACTTAACAATGGATCCATTTGATTTGAAAAAATGTCCGCCTGCTTCGAATGTTACCGTTGTTTGATCGATAACCGCTGGAGACATCTGACTTGAAATGAATTTATTCCAGATCAACTCATAAAGTTTTTGTTGGTCAGCATCGAGATCCCCTCTGACTTCGTCAGGAGTGAATTCCAAGTTCGTAGGACGGATGGCCTCGTGGGCATCCTGAACTTTGCTTGTGCCTTTTTTCTTATAAACGATTTCTTCACTTGAAAGAAAATCTTTTCCGTATTTTTTCTTAATGAATTCACGCACTGATTTCATGGCTTCAGGTTCAGTTCTCACTGAGTCTGTACGCATATAGGTAATTAAACCTTGCAGGCCATGGTCGCGAAGCTGAACCCCTTCATAAAGCATTTGTGCAACCATCATTGTTCTTTTTGCAGTAAAGCCCAGCTTGTGAGCGGCTTCCTGCTGAAGTTTCGATGTTGTGAATGGTGCAGTTGGATTCTGTCTGCGTTCTTTCTTTTTAACGTCGATCGCTTTTAACGATTTTCCTTTAATGTCATTAACAATACTTTTTGCAAGTTTCTGACCTTTATCTCCATCGAGATCCGTTTTTTTGCCGGCTTCTTCGCCGTAATAACGAACTTCAAACGGAATGCCTTTCTTTTCAAGTTCACCTTGAATCGAAAACCATTTCTCTGGTGTGAAGGCCTTGATTTGTTCTTCTCGGTCAACGATTACTCTAAGAGCAACTGATTGAACTCGACCTGCGGAAATTCCACGTTGTACTTTATCCCAAAGGATTGGAGAAATTTTGTAACCTACTAAACGATCAAGGACGCGACGAGTTTTTTGCGAATCGTACATCGGTTGATTGAGTTCTGTTGGATTATCAATCGCATTTTTAACGGCCGCTTTCGTTACGGCGTTGAAAACAACTCTATGGATTTTTTTCTTTTTTCCGATTTCTTCAGCAAGATGGAAAGCGATCGCCTCTCCTTCGCGGTCCATATCGGGCGCGAGGTAAATTTCGTTTGCATCTTTAGCGAGTTCCTGGATGCGTTCGATTTTATCTTTTTTGCCAGTGATTGGTACCAAATCAAGAGCAAAGTCATCTTTGATATCAACACCGAGTTTTGATTTCGGAAGATCTTTGATGTGACCGTTTGAGGCCACAACTTGATATCCACGCCCCAGATATTTTTTGATTGTTTTTGCTTTTGAAGGAGACTCAACGATAACGAGATCGTAATCACCTGCTTCTTTCACATTAACTTCAACGTCTTCAGATTTAACTTTTGCGACTTTAGAGGCTGTCGATTTTTTAGCTACAGCTTTTTTTGCAGGAGCTTTTTTGGCCACTTCTTTTTTAACCACGACTTTTTTTGAAGCCGGTTTTTTGGCGACAGCTTTAGCACACATATTTTTACCTTTGAGTTAATTATTTTTTCGAATCAGTATTCAACAACTCATCCACTTCTTCAAGGTCAAACTCTGTCAGACCATATGGATTCTCTTTGTTATTGATGTCTTCATCAAGATACTTTCTTCCAATATCTTTTTCAATCTCATTGATAGATTCAAAAGCATTTGGATCAGGTTGTTTAACTTTTTTCTCCAAATCTTCTAAACTCGATTGCTCAAGATATTTATCCTCATCAACTTTAGATTCATTGAGAGATTTCTCTGATTCTAAAATTTCTGATTCCAATCTATCAAGTTCTCTTACATCGCGCTCAGAGTCTTTGATAACCGACTTATCACGTTCTTGACGCTCTAACTCTTCCAATTCATCTTCAGTTAACTGAATTTTATCGGCCTTGTTAAGAATATCCTGGCTGACATCATCCAGATTAAGTTCTACGTCAAGCTCTTCAAGGGCCTTGCCTTCAAGCTTCTTCACATCGTTCAACTTGTCTTTATTTTTAAGACGTAAATGACGGGCCTGCTCTTCCTGCGTGCGCGTAACAGCGATACTTCCCAATGAAATTTCATTTGAAGAAGCACTTACAAGGGCAGTGGCAAAGTTGTCAGTAATGTTGATAACTGTCAACTCTCCAATTTTGTATGTCGGACTCGGAGTAATTTTTCTTTGCGTTCCACGATCAATGAATGAATAAATATCAAAAATATTTCCTAGCTCTACACCATCAGCTCTACCGCGATCGATATAAACAACATCACCATAGGCCATGCCACTGAGTGATTCGCGATAACTTCCAATAATGGCCGCTTCCACGTTTCTTTTGCTGTATGTACGTGCAATCTTTCCAAATTTCGGCGTGAACACAGTAATGCGATCGCGACGTTGAACAACTCCAGATTGATCATCAACTGAACATTCCCACACATCATCAATTTTTCTGATGGCCTTGATCTGCGCTGTTGTCGTGTAAAGATATCCCGCTCGGTCGGAGATTGGATGTTTGATTTCTCCACCGGCCGTATAGACGGTAAACATATCGCCCGGTTTTACTTTCGTCGACTTATCGAAAGTGACGTAAATTGTGTCGTATTTGTGAATGAAAACAGATTCTTTTGCCGTTGCTTTGATCTCTCCTAAATCCTGCACAACATTGGTTGTGACAAAAGAGTTGAGGAAAAATCCTTCACGGTAATTGAAAACGATCTTGTCGTTTTTATCGAATCCCGCACTATCGTAAACTTCAGCAGGCTCTTGAATCGTGATGTCTGAAACAGGTGGATCGTATTTTTCGTGTTCATTATTTCTCTGCATTTTTTCCAAACGCTCGAGATCTTCGTAAGTTTCTTCAGAAGCAAACTGGAAATAAACGCCTTGATCAATCAAACGTTTTCTCTCTTCAATCCAGCTTGGACGAGTGCGATCATCACTGCTCGTATACGAACTTCCTGGTCTTGTTGAGGCCACATCGTCATCGCTAAAAGCTCCGACTTGAACTTGCGGCATTGTATCCGCGTCCCCAGTATCGAACGCTAAAAGTGTCCCTGGCTCAATCTCGTGCGGGTTAGTAATCTGCGGATTAAGCGACCAAATTTTTGAATAATAAAATCCTGAACCAAAAAGATTTTTAGAAATCTTCCAAAGGTAATCACCTTTTTGCACTTCATACTTATCTTGTTTAGCTTTAATGGAAAGGTCATCCCACTCTTTCGGAGTGATTTTCGCCTGAACATATTTTGAGAGTTCGAGAAGTTTTTTATCTTCACCACCAACATCGAAATTCATCGAATCATCTGCAATGATTTCCGCTTTTTCATCTTTATCAGATGAATCGGCCGTTGAAGTTGGAGCAGGATCTTTAAGATTTAATGTTCCTGTTTGTTTTGATTTAGGCTTTTCTTTATCTTTATCGAATACAACTTCACCAATATCTTCTTTCAAAGACTGCAAATCATCCTGCTCTTCCAAAGTCGACATTTGAACATCAGCTGGAGCATCGTTTGTTTGCTTGAGTGATTCGTAAACATTAACTTCTTCTAAATCTGGAGAAACGCCGTCTTGAGCGACAGTCATTTTCGCTGCAAGAGCTGTCAGAATGAGAAACGTTAATGTTTTTTTCGAGTAACTCATAATTATTAGCCGGCCTCAAAAAAATCGTGAAGTAATGAATAATATTTCGCCTGACGCTCTGGTTGTTTTAGTTTTTCACTGCAAACAATGAGCTTACCAAGTGCTTTTAAAACTAATCCTGAAAAAGCATATTTGTTAATCACTTCTTCATAAACTTGAGATGCAAGATCGAACTCGCCTTGATTAAAAAGCAGATCACCCAGCATCATCTTTGCACGTACGACGATTTGTTTTTCTTTGCTGTTTTCTAGTTCTTTTAGAATGACGAGTGCATTTTCAAATTTATTAACTTTGATATTTTCCTGCACTTCACGGAGACGAATGATTTGATCGTCAATTTCATCTGTATTGTTTACAGTTTGAACACCAGAGCTCGTTACCACTGGAGTTGTTACTTCTGGTTTAACAACAGGTGTATCTGAAACTGCATCAGGAATAGAACTGTCGATCTTATTTACTAATTCAGATGGATCAATGACGGTAGATCCTTCTAATTGTGGTTTTTTTTGTTCATCTTGAAGAGATGTGCTCGATGCTATCGCAGGGGCCGGTGCAGGTTCTGCTTTTGCGTGTTGTTTCGATTTTTCAAGGAGTTATTGATATTTTCTAGCAAGTTCATCATATTGCTCTTTAGGAACCGAATTCACTCCGCCCTGTAATGCAGAATCAACAGTTTGTTCACGTTCAAGCAAGAGAGATGAACAGGATGTTAAAAGGAGGGTTACAGCTAAATACACTGTCCCATTCCAGGCCTTACTGGCATTAATCCTCTTCACTTTTTGTCCTCCATGACTTGTAAATGTGAAAGCGTTACTCTAAGTTTTATTCTAAATCAGAACGCACCCACGTCAACTGGTTTAAAATAAGTAAAAAGGATCTCTATGCAGCAACAAAATAGTCAACTTTTTCATTACGTCATCAGACTCAATAAAGAGGATTCAGCGTTCTTTTATTTTCAGTTGGAGGCAAACGATGGAATATGTTTTTATTCTACTCTTGATCACCCCGATCATGCTCATTATAGAGACATCGATCTAAAAGGAGATCTGCAATTAAAAGCGGAAGCTCATCACATGATCAATCGATGCGCACAGAAATTTAAAGTCGACATTTTAGTTGATGAAATCATTCCAGATAAAATGGGATTAACGTATGCAGAAGTCTAAAACAACCATCCTGGCCGTTTGTTTAACTTTAACTCTCGCTTCGACACCATCGTGTTCGCGCAATCCAGTGACTGGAAAAAAATCACTCCTACTCACGAGTGCTGCTGATGAAAACGCTCAAGGTGATCAGGCCTATCAGGAAATCTTAAAAAAAGAAAAAGTGGTAACGGGCACACCTCAAGCAAAGATGGTTGAAGAGATTGGAAAAAAAATCGCGGCCGTCGCTAATAAGCCCGACTTCCAGTGGGAATTCAAAACAATTGAAAGCGAAGAACCAAATGCTTTCTGTCTTCCAGGCGGAAAAGTTGCTGTGTACACAGGAATTTTTAAATACGCTAAAAACGAAGCAGGCCTCGCAACAGTTATGGGTCATGAAATTGGACATGCTCTCGCTCGCCACGGCGGCCAGCGCGTGAGCCAGGCGATGGCCACAAACGTTCTGATGGCCGGTGTTGCCATTGTTGGTCTGGGAAATATGGAACCAGAAAAAAGAAATATGATCATGTCACTTCTGGGTGTTGGTGCAACAGTCGGTGTGATTCTTCCCTTCTCGCGTTCACATGAAACAGAAGCAGATGAGATTGGTTTAAAAATGATGAGTCAGGCAGGATATGATCCGCGTGAGTCAGTTGAATTTTGGGATCGTTTTGCGCAAGCTTCTGGCGGAAAAGGGCCACCAGCGTTTTTATCTACTCACCCATCGAGTGATAAGCGCAGAGATCGTTTGAGAGAGATGCTTCCGGAAGTTCTTCCGTTATATGAAGCTTCTCCCAAATTAGGTCTTGGAAGAAGCCTCTAATATAAAAATTATTTTTTCTTCTTAGCTTTTTTATCTGCCTTCGCATCTTTCTGCGGAGTGATCGCTTTTGGCTGAACCTCTGGATAATCGAGACTCACAACAATTGGGAAGTGGTCTGAGTAACCCATCTTTTCTTTATTATCACCGTCAGCATTGAAACGCTTTGGAGCCAGAATAATTTTGCGATCTTTCTCGTCATCCGTTCCTGTTAACTTAGAGAGTTCTTTGATCGCAAATGATGGATTGTGGATTTCGAAAGTTGAAATTTTTAAATCCATGTCTTTTCCATCTTTCAAGTTAGAGTTGATGAAAAATTGATCAAGCATGTTCCATTGATCTTTCGGAGAATAGTAATAAGTTCCTGGCGACATTTTCTTTTTTACATCTTCACTGATTTCTTTGTTTGCATGAAATTCATCTGCAACACCTGTTAGAAGATTATCTTTATAAAGAACAGTCGTGAAAGGATGTGGATTATTTTCAGGAATGGTATTGAAGTCCCCCATCGCAAGAATATTCATCTGAGGATTCTTTGCAAGAATTTCTTTAATTCTGTTCGTAAGAACTTCGGCCGCTTTAATTCTCCATGAATCTGGATTAGCAAGTGAAGGCCAGTGATTGACGAAAAGTGTGAGTGGATATGTATCGTTGATTAAAAATTCAACCTCAAGAATATTTCTTGATGGATAATCAACAGGGACAACATGTTCTGCGCGAGAGATTTTTTTGATCGCTGGATTTGTTTTGTAAAGTAGAGCAACGTCTACGCCACGGAAGTCCGGGCTCTCTGTGATTTCAAGTTGGTCATATCCTAATTTTTTCCCAAGACGACCGACGATTTCAGCATTTTCAACTTCAATTAAACCGATGAAGTCTGGTTGCTCTTTACGTGAGCCAATGACTTCTGCGATTTGATTGATTCTTAAATCAACTTTTGCTTCCGTCCAGTCTGTATCGAAACATTCGTTACGGCGAAATTTATTTTTTTCTTCCTTACAGAAATCTTTTTTGCCCGGATAATCTTTTGGCAAAAGAGTCCAGTCGTTGTTATATTTTTGAATAAACAGACGTGGTGTGGTGTGGGATAA
>CBIHOP010000172.1:0-7084 GCA_966211385.1 uncultured Bacteriovorax sp. | reverse complement strand
TAAACATCTTGATGTATGTTCCACCGCCACGACTTATTTAACAATAATTCCTGAAAATAGAATCAAAAACGAAAGTATTTGCATGGAACTAAGACCTGCAAATGAGAGGCCTCATTCAGCATCCCGAAATCAACCAATTGAACATTTGCAGGCCGACAGGTGTCTAAAATTTAGACAGTATTAGGTAAGGTTGCCCTTGAAATTCGCTGGAACAAAATGGAAAAAAACGAGATCGCAAAAATTCCCATTCTGTATTTTTTTACGCCAATGAGGCTGGGATGATCCAAAGTAAATGAGAGCATCACCTGGATTCATCAAGTATTCATCGGATTCATCACACACGCTTTTTAATTCATCTTCGCTTAAATTATCTAAGGAAAGATGTTCTTTCTTATTCACATAGAGCGCCCATGGATCTTTTTGATTAATGCAAATATCGAGAGTCAAATAACACTGTTCCCGATCAATGTGTAAGGGACAAATGCCTTTTCCTTCTTCATACATACTCGCAAAACAATATGTGGGAATGAGATCGAGACCTGTCTTATTTTTTACTTCAAGGTGAAAAAGAGAATGGTGCAGAAACGAGAAAAAGGGATCATTAGGAACTTCTTTACGAAAATAAAGTTGATCATCACCTTTGGTTTCTACGTCAGTTTTGAGAAATTCCATTCTTGATCTCATTTTATTGAGAATAGATTCGTTCACGAAATTTCGGATGAGCTTAGGACTAGTGGCCATTGCCCCATTATCCACAATTTTTATTGGAAAGCTACTTCTAATCTCAAGCAAATGTGAAGGTTTCTAAATTTTATATTTAGGAGAATATTTTAAATAAAGATCGTCTCTTTCTAAGTCGATAAGCACTTATGATTAGTTCCTGGAAAAAATATTCAAACCTCATTGTACGATCGAAGAACGCTCGTATTTTTATGGGTGCACTTATCCTTGGACTTTTTGTTCTTTCAAGCTTCATCTATGAATCGTACAAATCCTATGAAAGCGAGATAAAAAAAGCTGAAATCCAGACAACAAATCTCTCACAGGTTTTAGAGGGACAAATCGCCATTTCGTTCAAAAACATTGATCTCGTTTTACAAACTCTCCAAGACCGTGTTGGACCAGATTCAATTAATGCTAAAAACATCGACCAATACAATGAGCTTTTGCGCACTCATAGTTCCAGACTTTCTGAAGTTCTCAGTATCAAAGTCATCAACGAAAACGGTGATTTTATCGCTGATGACAGAGGGATAATTGAACACAATTTAAACATTGCTGATCGTGACTACTTCCAGGAGATGAAGGCCAATCCACATAACCATTTGGTCATTTCAAAACCGGTTATCAGCCGAACGGCCAATATTTGGATAATTGTTCTGGCCAGACCTATCCTTACGAAGACGGGTCATTTCAAAGGAATCATCATTGCTTCAATTACGATCGATCACTTCAAAACGATGTTTGATAAAATCAATATCGATAAAGAAGGCATGATTGCATTGTATGGTGTTGATAAAGTTCTTTACGCTCGCAGACCATTTACTAAAAAAATGGGAAGTGTTGTAAATGTAGCCCCAGAGATTGTTCAACTTATCAACTCGACTTCACCTTATATTACTTATAAGCGCAATTCCAGAGTAGATAAAATTAACCGCGTCTTCACTGCCCGTAAAATGTCCAACTACCCTTTCGTTGTCGTTTCTGGTTTATCTACCAATGATTTTCTTGCGGAATGGAGAACAAGAACTGCGATTCATTCAGTAATCGTCTTTTTAGTTCTTAGTATGGCCGCCTATTTCTTATTCAATTTTCTTATTTCACTGGAACAAGTTGAAGAGCAAAGAAAGCAGGCCATGCAATCAGCGAAACTTTCATCGCTTGGAGAAATGGCAAGTGGTATCGCCCACGAAATTAATAATCCACTGAGCATCATTTCAATGACCGCCAAGAGTCTTCGCAAGCATCGTGCTTCTGATGCTGATCCTCGCCTTATCGATGGTCTTGACCGAATCGTTTCAACATCTGACCGAATTGCAAAAATCGTCAAAGGCCTAAGGAGTTTTTCAAGAGATTCTTTTGATGACCCTTTCCTACCTGTACCGGTTAATAAAATCATTGAAAGCACCCTTGATCTTTGTCATGAAAGAATCAGAACGAGAAGCGTTTTTCTGACAGTCACTGTAGCTGAGACATTTTCAATAGACTGTCGTGAAATTCAGATTGCTCAAGTCCTTCTCAATCTTCTGAACAATTCACTCGATTCAATTGAAAACGATAACGAACGATGGATTAAAGTTGAAGCAACATTGGAAGGTTTAACCGGAAAAATCACTGTAACGGATAGTGGAAAATTAATTCCTAATCACATCGCTGAAAAATTGATGGTTCCCTTCTTTACTACAAAAGAAGTGGGTAAAGGAACAGGACTTGGTCTCTCGATTTCAAAAGGCATCGTAGAGTCGCATAAAGGCCGTTTTTATCTCGACAGAACTAAACCGCATAATACGTTTGTCATTGAACTTCCCGCCTCGCTAAGCGTTTCTAAAGCTGCATAAATGCCCGACCAAAGAAGTAGTCTAATTCCTTACTTGGAAAACAGTTAGTTTAAACGTACCCTATTTGTATTTTAATAAATCAAATAGGACTCTCATGAAAAAAATCGTCATCCACAAACCAGGTGATTACCAACAACTTAAAGTTGAAGAATTTCCAACTCCAGAAATTAAGGATAATGAAGTTCTTATCAAAGTGGCCTTTGTGGGAATCAATTATGCTGATGTCCTCATTCGTTGGGGCGTTTACAAGTCGGCCAAGGATTTCGTAGGTTGGCCTATCACACCGGGATTTGAACTCTCAGGTATCGTAGAAAAAGTCGGATCAAAAGTGACTTCACATAAAGTCGGCGATAAAGTTTTCGCTGTCACTCGTTTTGGTGGTTACACAACACATATCGCACTTGAAGAAGAATTAGTTTTTGCACTTCCAAAAAATTTAACTCTCGAACAAGGTGCAGGTTTTCCCGCTGTCTATCTGACGGCCTACCACGCTCTTCTTCAAAATGTTGTTATTCGCAAAGGGGCCAAAGTTCTTATTCACTCTTGCGCTGGTGGTGTAGGAAGTGCACTTCTTCAGCTTTGTCGTTACCTCGGATTCGAATCAATTGGTATTGTGGGATCATCTCATAAAGTCGACTATGCAAAAAAATTAGGGGCCAATCACGTTATTGATAAATCAACCCAGGATCTTTGGAAGGAAGCTGAAAAGATTTGTCCGCAAGGCTATGATGTCATCCTCGATGCCAACGGTGCTTCAACATTAAAAGACAGTTATCTGCATCTCGCCCCTTCTGGAAAACTTCTCTGTTATGGATTTCACTCGATGCTGCCAAAAACTGGTGGTCGTTTGAATTACCCGCAACTCATCTGGACGTTTTTAAAAACTCCGCGTTTTAATCCGCTCGATATGACAGATAAAAATAAAAGCTTGGTTACTTTTAATTTGTCTTACCTCTTCGACAAACGCGAAATGTTTTTAGAAGCTGTTCATCACATGGTGAAGTTAATTGAGGATGGAGAATTAAAAGGGCCTGCTACCACCGTTTTTGATTTCGAAAACGTTGGAGAGGCCCATAAAGCGATCGAATCTGGTAAAACAACCGGTAAGATTGTTTTGAAGTGTCCTTAAAAACTAACTAGCGACCAATTTCACACTGAAGGATTTTTTCGATATCGCATGAACATCCACCGCATCCACGTGTGGCACCTGTTGCTTCTGCGATCATTTCCATCGTGTTGTTACCCTGTTTGATCACGCGTACAATTTGTTCTTTACCTACTGAGAAACAACGGCACACGGCTTTTTCTTTTGGAGCGGCCGGTGTGGCAGGCGTAGCTGCAGCTGTTGAACGTGAAGCTTCTTCAGCTGGTTTCTCGATTGCAAAGATCTCGATTTGAATGTCTTCTGGTTTTACTCCCAGCTTAATAAGATTGTCTTTTGTACCTGTAACCATCGCTGGTGGTCCAACGATATAGTATTTTGCATCTCCTGGAAGTTTTGGAACTTCCGCAGCGAGGAACTTGTCATCAATACGGCCTTTTGGTCCTTTCCAATCTTTGTTTGGCTGACTCAAGATCGTTGTTAATGAAAGTTGATCTCCTTCTTCAGCGGCCTTTACGAACTCATCACCAAATGGAATTTGCGATTTGTTCGAGTAGTATAAGTGCATTGGTGTATCAAGTTTATTGTCCTTCACGTGCTGGATCATACTTCTAAAAGGTGTGATACCAATACCACCTGCAATCATGACGGTAGGTTTTGTCGGGTCAAAGTTCATCGATCCTTTTGCTTTACTAAGATTTACTGATTGACCAGGTTTCAATTTCATCAGCGATTGCTTGAATTCAGAGTCAGACACACCAACAGCAAATTCGATTTTGTCTTTCTGAGGCGCACTCGCAAGCGAAAGAACGCGGAAGTCTTTTCCTGATGGAGTATCAACTTCAACTCTCACGGCCGCACCAGGAGTAAGTTCTAAATCTTTTGGACGATCTACTCTTAGCAAGAATGTATTATCCGTTACACTTTGAGCAAGTTGAACTGTTGCTTCACCTGGAGCTTTGTGTTCAACAACGAAACCTTCCTGAGCGTTTTTGAAACGAACTTTAAGTTCAGGTTTACTACGTACAAACTTGTTGTTCATGATCTGATAGTCACGAAGAGTTTCTTGCAGCGACAATTGAATCAGAGCATTTGTTTTAGGGTCAAGACCTGTGCGCAGTTTATTAATTTGTTTAAGTACTGCTTCAGCTTCTTTTGAACCGTAAACTTCAGCACCTTTAAAGTTATTGAAGAGGTTTGTAATCAGACCTTCAATAAGTGGTCCTTGTTCCTTTTCAACTTTTTTAAGTGCTAGGAATTTTTCTCTTTCTTCCGGAGTCCAACGAGCGAGGTCTTCACGTTTTTTACGTTCAACCACGTTCATTTCTTCAATGGCCTTTTTCTTCTCAGCAGTCAGAGGAACTGATTCCAAATCTTCAAGCGTTTTTACTGGTGAATCGAAAATCTTTTCCATTGTTTTAAGTGGTACAGTTCTTGTAAACTGACGAACTTTATTTTCAACGAATAAGTGAGTGATCCCGACTTCTGCCATCGCAGCAGCGTTTTCAGAAAGAACATCACCCGAGCTATTTGAAGTTGATGCTTGTTTTTTTAGATCCATGATTTTATCAAGCATTTCTTTTGTACGTTTACCTGTCTGGTTACCGAAGAAATATTTATAACCAGTAGCAAAGATCGCCATGTGTTTCGTTTCATCCTGACGAACCTGATCAACCCACTTATTCGCGCCATCTTTTGAGTGCGCTCTCATATAGAAATAAATTGAGTTTGCATTCCACTCAGATGAGTTACGACCTGCTAAGTGTTTTAGAGCGTAATCAGCATCTAAGTAGTCACCACGTTTATCAGCTTCGTAAGTTTTTTCAGCTTTTGCTTTTTGTCCTGTTACTTGTTCAGCAAAACGGCCTACAGCATTTTCGTGACGTTTTTCTTCACCACACCATACGTTTGTACAGAATGGGCCAACTTCATGTGCAGTTCCATCTTCAATCGCTTTTGCTGATTTCGCTTCGAAGGCCAGATACTCTTCTTCGTTTTTACCCATGAATCTGGAGATAGATGGAATAAGACCGCGGAGAGCATCCCCTGAGTTTGTTGAATAACCGTGAATTGGTGCTTCTGTTTCAGAAGCAAACGCGGCCATTCTTGCCCAAAGATCTGGAGAAATATTTTCAACCTGATTTGGTCTGATCGCAGAGAATCCACCTGGGATTTTTTCCCATGGTCTCATCTGTGATTCTTTCAATCCTAACTGAGTCGCTCCATAGAAGTGGAACAGACCTTCATCCATTACTTCAACTGAAAAACCTTCATCGATAAGTTTTTTCAATCTGGCCGTCGTTTCCGGCATCGATGTGATGATCTTCGCTCTTGTTCGTAGTTCATAAGTTGCTTTATCTAGTTTTCCGGGACGAAGAGCTTCATCTCCAGTTTCAAAAGTCTCAGCAACTTTTTTCTGAATGGCCGGATCATTTAACTTTGCGGCCAGTTTTTCGTTAACAAGATGAAAGATATCTGTATCACCTACTTTAGTAGAGTTCGCGATATCTTGTAGTGCAATTTTTAACTCAACTTTTTCTGCATCAGAAGCAAAATGGTTAAGGTAGAGGTATTGAGCAATAACTGGTTCTGAAATTAATTTCTGTGTCTCTTCATCAACAGCGATGAGCTTTGCGAGTTCATCTGCTTTGATTTGTTTTTCAGACATTTTGATTTTAGGGCCTGCAACTGCAGCTTTTTCTTCTGCAAGTTTCGCAGCTGCACGCTCTTCTTCTAAAGCATCGACTGCTTTATTGATGACGTTGCTGTAAACGGGATTTGTTCCTGAATCAATCTTATTAATTGATCGACCATAGTCGGCCGCAAGGGTAACAGCATGATCACTTTGAAGTGTGGCAAGGGCTTCAACTTCTTTCGCTGTAATACCTTCTTGAGCAGTTAAATAGATTTTTGTATCTTCTGCTAATTTTTTCTCAGCCACTTTTTTATCAGCAGCTACTTTTTTTGCTTCTGCTGCAGTCATTGGCTCAGCAGCTTTTTCATTTACTTTCGCAAGTTCCGCATTTGATTTAACAACTGCATTTGCTGCTTTCGTTGCAAGATTCAATTGCGCTGCCGCTTGGGCCGCTTTCATCGCAAGTGCAGGGTTACCTGTTTTAACAAGTGTCTCAGTATAAGCACGAGACCCGTGGTAAGAGTAACTCCACATTTTTGAAGTTGTCTTATCACCGGCCGTGAAGAAAAGTTTAATTGGTTTCGCGAGAGTTTTGGCAGTGATTTCTACACCAGGAATCAGTCGAAGATTAGCAATGAGCTTCTTACCGATCTTAAATCCAGTCGCTGCAATTGGTTTTAAAACTTTAAGCGCTTTATCACCTACTTTAAGCGCAGCAGATCCAACTTTAGATGCAGCATTAAGAACTTCAGATCCTTTAGTTGCTGCTTTAATGGCCTGTCCGGCCTT
>CBIHOP010000171.1:0-7143 GCA_966211385.1 uncultured Bacteriovorax sp. | reverse complement strand
TGAAAAGAATCCTGTTGTGATTTTAACGGCCCTTCAGAATGCATCTAAAAATGCCCAGAATGAATTAGCAAAACAAAAAGAAGCTGAAGAGAAAAAAGCGCTGGAAGAAACTTTCAATAACCCAATTAAAGTAACGTTAAGAAAAGATGAAGCGATCAGAGGCGCAAAAAATGCACCGATCACACTTGTTGAATATTCAGACTTTGAATGTCCATTTTGCAGTAGAGGATTTGAAACAGTTAAAAAACTCATGAATAAGTACGACGGAAAAATTAAATTCGTCTATAAACACTTACCTTTAAGTTTTCACCCTCAAGCGATGATCTCAGCTCAATACTATGAAGCGCTTCGATTGCAGAATGATCAGCTTGCTTTTAAATTTCACGATGAAATTTTCAAAAACCAATCTAAACTTTCGGGCGGAGAAACTTTTTTGAAGGCCATTGCTAAAGAACTCGGTGCCGATATGAAGAAATTAGCAGTGGACGTTAAATCCAAGGCCGTTCAAGCACGCATTGATGAAGATGTGGCCGAAGCAGGACAATTAGGATTTCAAGGCACACCTGGCTTTCTTTTGAATGGAGTTCCCGTTAAAGGCGCATATCCGGAAGAGTATTTTGTGCAAATTATTGATGTATTACAAAAACGTGGAAAAGTAACACTCTAATGACTTCATTGGCCGTCGCACTGGTGACGGCCAGTGATTCATCTTGCCTTTTTTGATAATAAATTTTTGTTAATATTGAAAGAGAGGTAAACATGCATCTCTTTATTCAACGGCATGCTGAAAGAATAATTGCTTTTCTTTTTGGATTGGCCCCGCTTATTTTGTTGACGACCATGATTCGATTTATCATCGAGGATCGGGCACTTTATTTTACACCGGCAGAAATTCTACGTGTCGTCACCATCGCTCCTTTTTTAGGGGCAATTCCATTGGTGATCTGGAAGACTTACGTTAAGCTTCGTTATCTATAATTGTTTTTCAATGGCCGCTAAAAGATCTTTATCAAGCGGGGAAGTTTTAGAACGAAAGCGATCAACGACTTTGCCATCTTTGCTAATGATGAATTTTTCGAAGTTCCATAAAATTGATCCATCAAATTCTTTGTTAGAATGAACCCATTTAATGAGTGGAGATTTAGATGATCCAATGACGTCTTGTTTTTCCATGATGGGAAAATCGACACCGTATTTTAGTCGACAAATGTTTCCAACTTCTTTGTTATCCTCTGGCGTTTGTCCCAAAAAATTATTGCTAGGGATTCCAACGACAACAACACCTTTAGATTTGTAGCGTGTGTAAAGTTTCTGCAGGTCTTCTAATTGACCGGTAAAGCCGCATTTGGTGGCGATATTAACCAGCACGACAACTTTTCCTTTGAGCTGATTAAACGCAAAGCTTTTTCCATCTGTATCTTTTTGAGTAAATTGATAAAGCTCACTAGCTTCAACGTTAGTAAGAAGTAATAAACAGCAGGCAAATAATAGTTTTTTCATATGAATATTATGATCAAAGTCAGGGAAGGAACGCAAGTGACAATCTTTAGACGGCCAACGCATCGCTCGTCACTAAAAAAGAATGTCATCACTTCATTCTTCAGTATAAAATAGCGCGAATATTTCTCATTAACGAAGGACAATAGATGAAACACTCTTTTCAAAATTTTCAAGTTGATCACATGACTCTCATGTTACAACCACGCCTCTACAACGTTGCGTATGTTGTCTTTCATGTTATTTTTGGTGTCACACCGGAAAATCTTCTTTATGAAAAAAGAAAAGAATGGCAGCCAGGTCTCGGTGATCAATCACTGACTTTTGCCGTTCAAGTAGGACAGGGAAATAAAGATGACCGCGCTCAAAATAAAACGATATTTGCGGTTGTTCAGCCTTCAGAACCAATGTCTCAACCTTCTCACGTAAGAACGATGCTTGATTCACATAACGCTGCGGCCTTATGGCAGCACGTGGCCCTGCGTACAAACGATCTTGTGGCCTTTCATAAGTTTGCAACTGAGCGTGGGGTGAACTTCATTACGCCGATTCTAAAAGATGACCATGATGATTTAATCCAGGTATTCAGTGGTGAATGGTATTATCCGGGTATTCAATCAAGCAGCATGTTTTTTGAATTTGTTCAAAGACGCCCAAGCGAAGAAAGTTTACTAGCTATTCAAGAGGCCAACCGTGAATTGTGGTTTAGAGATAAAACATTCTTAGGTCTCTATGGTGAAAAAGAAAAAGAATACCAAAGCGGAAAGATCACTCCTTTTATTGATTTCGCACTATTTGAAAAAATTGAAACTGAATTAAAAGGTTTGAAGCTCTGGGAAATTACACCTGCGATTATGGATCGTTGTGAATCCATCATGCTCGAATACGTTAAAGCAAAAAACTAATTCAATTTTCATTCTCATTTTTGGCAAGATCTATGCTCCTTTAAAGGTTGAAGAGATTCGACTTTTAGAGGAGTAAATGTCTATGAATAGAAATCATCAAGGAAGAAACGACCAGAAGCGCACTAACCAAGGCCGACATCACGTGGCCTACAATCAAGCAGGACGATCTTATCAACGACCTGAATTCGAGCGCTATGAAAGACAACATGGCAATTATCGATATAACGGTGCTCGTGAAGATGATCAGCGATATAACTTCGATGAAGAAGCGTGGGAGAGTCAATTTAACAGACCACCAACTTCAAAACGAAATTCTCAACGAGAAAAACATCTCAATCAAAATCAACAACGTCGATATTCAATTGAAGACGATAATGAAAATGATGTAACTTATTCTCGCGGCTATCAAGATTTTCATCGCGGTAGTGAACCCCAACCAATCGAGCCTCGTGAGAAGTACCGTCACGAGAGAGTTCAAAACGCCGCACGAGATTTTCACGGTCATGATCTCAGTTATCGTGCGCGCTCCGAACAGCACCCTGAGCGCTTTATGGGAGAATCAAGAGTTAACAATAAAATAAGTTATTCGGGAATTGGACCTAAAAACTATCAGCGCTCAGATAGTTCTCTTGAAGAGGAGATTTGTGAAGTTCTTACGAGAGATGCCAATATTGATCCCTCTGATATAGTTGTCGCTGTGGAAAATGGCACTGTAAAATTAGCAGGCACAGTTGATAATAGAGAAGAACGTTTTGCCATTGAACGAGTGGTTGATGGCATTTGGGGCGTAGAAGACATTATGAATGACATTAAGGTAAATAAAAGGCACTAGTGACTAGTGCCTTTTTTTATTTAAGCGAGAGCGTTGATTTTTTCATTTAATAGACGGAGTGATTCTAAGTGAGCATCAATTTCTCTTTGAATTTCAGCATTGCGAGCGTTGTTCACTTTTAATTCTTGCTCGAGCGTCGTAATTTTCAATGTTAATTCATCAATCGCTTTATTGTGAAGTTCAATGAGAGATTGTGATGAATTCTTTTTAACTGTTGTAACAGTTGTTTGTGTTGGGAATGCCATTTTTTTCTTTGCGGTTGTCGGTGCTACAGTCTCTCGGGATATTTGAGCACTTCTTTCTTTCATTTCTTTTGGCAGGTCTGTCGACTTAACAAAATAAATTCCCATGAGAACCAGTGATAATGCCATTAATCCTTCGATCATAAAGACCCCTTAGTCTAAAAGTTGTCGGTTCTCTACAATGTACAGGAAATGCCCGGGCAATTGGCGATCCATGAAATTTTTCCCCTCGGTCTTGAGGGACTGTCTAGATTTTTGACAGGTATTTAGCAGTCAAACTACGGGGTGATTTCACGATTTTAGAGGGCGGTCCTGAGATGACTATCTCTCCACCTTCATCACCGGCCCCAGGCCCCATATCGATGACCCAATCGCTTTCAGCAACAACATGCATGTCATGTTCAACGAGTATAACCGTGTGCCCTTGATCGACTAGTTTTTGCAGCTGATGCATGAGTTTATCCACATCGTGGGGGTGAAGTCCGGTTGTCGGCTCATCAAGGATATAGAGTGTTGGAGAACTATTTTTTCTTCCAAGTTCTGTTGCTAATTTTATCCGCTGGGCCTCACCACCAGAGAGTTCAGTTGCTGGTTGTCCTAGTCGTAAATATCCCAAACCAACTTCCTGAATGACGGAAAGCTGATGATGAATTGAAGGGACGTCCATAAAGAAGGTGAGGGCTTCATCAACCGTAAGATGAAGAACATCAGCAATATTTTTATCTTTATATTTAACAGTTAATGTTTCTGCTTTATAGCGGGTCCCGGAGCATACAGGGCAGGGGGCATAGACACTCGGGAGAAAGAGCAATTCTACCATGACGAATCCTTCTCCCTGGCAGTTATCACATCTTCCTTTTTGAACATTAAAAGAAAAACGACCAGCATCGAATTTTTTCAAACGGGCCATTTTGGTTGAAGCAAAAACTTTTCGTATATGATCGAAGACTCCAGTATAGGTCGCGAGATTTGATCGTGGTGTTCTTCCGATGGCCTTCTGATCGACTTGTACGAGTCGTTTGATCATTTGCAGATCACCAGAAAGTTTGCCTTTAGTTGCTTCTACAAGCGGACGATCCATTGGATTGTCTGATTGTTCATCTTCACCATCAGCGAGAATTAGTTTTTGCCCTAAATGTTCTGACAAGAGCTCAACAAGAGCAATGGTTACTAGAGTTGATTTGCCTGAACCGGATACTCCGGTCACACTGGTTAGCACTCCAAGAGGAAAATCTGCTTTGAGATTTTTAATATTGTTTTTAGTGAGATGATTGATGGATATCCAACCTGAAGGAGAGCGGTGTTTGCTTTCTCTTATTGTTTTTGAAAAAAGATGTTTGGCCGTTAATGAGTTTTTAACGGACTTTAATCCGGCGGGATGTCCACTGTAGAGAATTTCTCCTCCATGTTCACCGGCCTTAGGTCCAACATCCACAATCCAATCTGCCGCTTTTATAACTTCTATTTCATGCTCAACAATGAATAAACTATTTCCCGCGTTCTTTAATTTTTTAAATGCTCTCAACAATGCTTCCGTATCAGCAGGATGCAGACCTGCACTCGGCTCATCAAGAACATAAATAACTCCAAACAGATTAGACCTTACTTGAGTGGCCAGTCTCAAGCGCTGTAATTCACCGGGAGAGAGTGTTGGAGTTGATCGCTCTAATGTTAAATAACTGAGGCCCAATTCCAGAATAACTTCAAGTCTCGAAACCATGTCCTCTGCAATTGTTTTCGCCGCCAATTGTTGTTCAGGGTGATGCGGGAATTTCTTTTTTAATGTTTTCTCTAAAGTATAAGGCTTAAAAATTTTGAGCAGTTCTTTGAGCGGCAGTTCATTCATCTGAGCGATGTCAAGATTTTCAAATTTTACTGAAAGTGATTCTGGCCGCAACCGTTTTCCCTTGCAGACTTTACAAAGAGTGCTCTCCATAAATTGCGCGACTCTTTTTTTCATGAGGGCGCTTTGAGTATTGGCAAATGTCGAAATGATATAGTGGCGAGCGCTGGAGAAATTTCCGTGATAACTAGGCGCCATTTTTTTCTTAATGGCCTGCTTGACTTCGGCGGATGTGAATCCAGCATAGACTGGAACATGAGGCGTTTCATCGGTATAAAGAATCCAATCGCGATCTTTTTTAGGAAGTTCCCGCCACGGTTTATTAACATTAAATCCGAGCGTGATAAGCATGTCTTTTAAATTTTGACCGTGCCATGCCGGAGGCCACGCAGCGACTGCTCTTTCACTAATTGAAAGTGAGTCATCAGGAACCATAAGTTTTTCACTTACATCAAAAACTTTACCAAGACCGTGACAGTGAGGACACGCCCCTTCGGGGGTGTTAGGAGAAAAACCTTCGGCATAAATGATTGACTGGCCTTTTGGATAATCACCTGCTCTGGAATAGAGCATTCTCACAAGATGAGAAAGTGTCGTTACACTGCCTACTGATGAACGAGTTGTAGGTGTGCCTCGTTGTTGTTGTAACGCAACAGCTGGAGGTAAACCGTGAATGGCGTCAACTTCCGGAACACTCATTTGATTAAAAAGTCGTCTTGCGTAAGGTGAGACTGACTCAAGATAACGGCGCTGAGCTTCGGCATAGAGCGTGCCAAAGGCGAGTGATGATTTTCCCGAGCCAGAAACTCCAGTGAAAACCACTAAGCAATTTCTAGGAATTTCAACAGAAATATTTTTTAGATTATTTTCACGAGCACCTATGACTGAAACTTTATTTGAATCTTCATCATCCATTTGCTGATCATCAAGCAATAGAGAGTGTGTCATCAATACAATGAGCACAAAAAACATTTTCTCACATTCTCTGGTCAAACTTAAGTTGATGGGAAATGATGATGAAGATGATTACGCATGAACAAAATTCTCAGAATTCACATACAGCTATCATATTTGATTCGATGAATGAAAAATCAAAATGCGAAATATTGTCTAAAGTCGCGGATAACCTTCCATACCATCTCTGTTATTTAAATGCTGATGAAGTTTTTCTTTATGCGAATAAAGAAGCGGAAAAATTCTGGTTAAAAAATCACGAAGGTCTTCTGGGATTTTCGATTAGAGAATTGACCGGTGCATTTTATCCTGAACTCGAACCATACTTACAGCGAGTAAAAGCAGGAGAAGTTGTTGTTCACACTCACTCATTTACAAACGAAGATGGCAGCATTGGACATTTCAAAAATACTTATACTCCAGACTTCGACAAGGATGGAGATTTCATCGGATTCACGGCCCTTGGAGTAGAGATCACTCATGAGATTGAGATAGAAGATAGTCTTAAAGAAACAGAAGTGCGATTTAAACTATTGGCAGATTCCATGCCTCAAGTGGTTTGGACTGCTACACCTGAGGGACATGTCGATTTTTATAATTTACGCTGGTATGAGTATACTGGTTTTGAACCTGGAAGTACCGGCAACGACAAATGGGCAGAGGTTGTTCATCCTGATGACATCGATAGACTGATGGAGGTCTGGTCGAAAGCAATTGCGGCCGGAAAACCTTATAAAAATGAATTTCGTGTAAAAGAAGCAGCAACTGGAGAGTATCGTTGGTGGCTTTCTCGAGCTCGACCAGTTAAAGATTCACATGGCAATATTATCAAATGGTACGGTTCCAACACTGATGTTGATGAAATGCGAA
>CBIHOP010000170.1:0-7198 GCA_966211385.1 uncultured Bacteriovorax sp. | reverse complement strand
GCGACTTTTTCATACTCACCCATCTCTTTTAAAAATTGGTGATAGTCATAAAAGCGATCAGGATCTAGAAGTTTAAGACGGGCAAAGTGCCCTTCCATACCTAACTGCTCCGGAGTGGCCGTAAGAAGCAACAATCCCTTTGTCGTTTTAGCAATATCTTCGACAATTTTATATTCGATCGAAGCTTTATCTGTATTCCATTTTAACTGGTGAGCTTCATCCACGACCATAATATCCCACGTCGCTTCACTCATCAGTCTACGCGCCATCTCTGCTCCTTTTAAGAGACCGATGTTCACAATGACAAGATCGTTTTCCGTAAATGGATTGGAGTTTGGTTCGAGATGTGTTTCCTGGTTCATCGTCGCAAACGAGAGGTTAAATTTGCGAAGCATTTCAATGAACCATTGATAGACAAGTGAATCTGGCACGACGATAAGAGCCCTCTTCACTCGCTCACTCAAAATGAGATGATGAAGAGCTAAGCCTGCTTCAATCGTTTTTCCGAGTCCTACTTCGTCTGCTAAAAGCACGCGCGGAATTGGTCTGTCAGCAATCTGATGAGCAACGTAAAATTGGTGAGGAATGAGATTCATTCGACCGCCAATAAATCCACGCGCTGAAGATTGAGTCAGTCTGTTTTTATGCGTAAGCGTTTTATAACGAAGATTAAAAAGTGCAGGAGAATCAACAGTGCCGTTAAAAATTCTCTCTTGCGGTTTACTGAAACTCAATGAATCAGAGAGTTCTCTTTCATCGTATGCATGTCCCTGACTGAGATAGGCCACGAGTCCTTCATGATCAATGACTGATTCAACGGGATGGCGCTCGCCTGTTCGTAATGTGATTTCATCACCGACAGAAAAAATCACGCGTTTAATGGGTGCGCCTTTTGATCCATATGTGCGTTCAGCTTTCGCGGCAGGAAAATTTATTTTAATGGTTTTAGCTTCAATGTGCGCGAGAATACCAAGACCTAATTCTGGCTCGGTTTCGCTCATATAGCGTTGTCCGGGTTTCAATGAACTCACGGTTTATCCTTAGTGAAGTGTAATGATTGTATTTAATAGTGCATGTTAACAGCGGCCACGATGAGCGATACCACGATCAAAGCGAGGAGAAAATAGATTCTCTTCTTTCCAATTTCGATATCTGCTTGTGACAAGTGTGACTTTAAAGCTTTTTGCTTTTGCTTGCGGGCCATGAGTTAAACTCCAAAGATGTCTTTGAAAAAATCTGAAATGCCGTTTGTTGATTTAATTTTATACAAATCAAAGGCATATGAGGCGTCTGGGGAAAAATTTTCTGCGTTAGCAAACGGGCAGTTCTCATCTTCCGAATCGATGTTCGACTCCCCCTTTAGCTTAGAGACCATTTCATTGTTCTCACGCACTCGGGCACGCGCTCTTTCCACAGCAATTCTAGCTGATTCATATTTAGGTATGAAGTTTTCGCTTAATTCTTTGTCCATTCCTTTAAAATACCCCCCTAAAACAGGCCAGTACAGCCTTAATTTTTTCTCAGTGCTCCGAACTCACGAAAAACCACTGACTTTTCCCTGATTTCAGTCTAAAAAGAAGCAACAAAATAGCTATAAGGAATACGAAATGATCATTTGCCAGAATGTTGGTCTTAGATACGGTGCACGCAAACTCTTCGAAGAAGTTGATATTAAATTTTCTCCGGGAAATTGTTATGGACTCATTGGTGCTAACGGCGCCGGAAAATCGACGTTTCTTAAAATTCTTTCGGGTGAAATTCCTAGTTCAACGGGAAATGTTTTCATTACTCCAGGACAGCGTCTTTCTGTTTTAAAACAGGATCACTTCCTATTCGACGATGTTGAAGTTTTAAAAACCGTCATCATGGGAAATAAAAAACTTGTCGACATCATGGAAGAAAAAGATGCGCTTTATGCAAAAGAAGATTTTTCTGATGCAGATGGAGTTCGCGCTGCTGAACTCGAAGCGGCCTTTGGGGAAATGAATGGATGGGAAGCAGAATCAGAAGCAGCAACAATGCTTTCAGGTCTGGGAATTAAAGAAGAATTGCTTTCTAAAAAAATGCGTGAACTAAACGGTGGAGAAAAAGTTAAAGTCCTCCTTGCTCAGGCGCTGTTTGGTAAACCAGATATTCTCCTTCTCGATGAGCCTACCAACCACTTGGATATGAAAGCGATTCATTGGTTAGAAAACTTTCTCGCTCAATTTGAAAATACCGTTATCGTAGTTTCCCACGACCGTCACTTCTTGAATAAAGTGTGTACGCACATGGCGGATATCGATTTCGGAAAAATTAAAATTTACACTGGTAACTACGATTTCTGGTACCAGTCTTCTCAGCTTGCGGTGACGTTAAAATCAAATCAGAACAAAAAGACTGAAGAAAAAATTAAAGAACTTAAAGAGTTCATCGCGAGATTCTCGGCGAACGCTTCGAAATCAAAACAAGCAACTTCTCGTCAGAAGATGCTTGAAAAAATCACGCTTGAAGACATTCAACCATCAACGAGAAAATATCCCTACGTTCACTTCAAAGCGAAAAAAGAACTTGGTAAAGATGTTCTTAACGTTGAAAAACTTTCTAAAACAGTTGATGGAAAAGTTATGTTTAAAAACATTTCTTTCCAGGTCAGAAAGACAGATAAGATCGTCCTTCTCGGAAGCGATCAACAGTGCTCTGCTCTCATGGATGTACTTGCGGGTGTCACAACTCCAGACTCAGGACACGTCACTTGGGGGGTAACAATCCAACGTTCATACTTCCCAGCTGACAACACTTCATACTTTTCAGATGGCCGCTACAACCTCGTTGATTGGTTGAGAGATTACTCAGAAGATAAAGACGAATCTTTCGTTCGCGGTTTCTTAGGACGTATGCTTTTCACTGGTGAAGAATCACAAAAGAAAACAAACGTTTTATCCGGTGGTGAAAAAGTTCGTATGATGCTTTCAAAGATGATGCTTGAAGCACCAAACGTTCTCATCATGGATGGTCCAACAAACCACCTTGACCTTGAAAGTATTACGTCGGTGAACGAAGGGCTTAAGAAGTGGGACAATCCACTGATCTTCGCTTGTCACGATCATGAATTCGTTCAAACTGTGGCCAACAGAATTATCGATATTCAGCCAGACGGTTCAATCATCGACGTTGAAAAATCGTTTGATGAATACTTAGGACTAAACTAGGAAAAATCAGATGGAAGACTTTTTCGAAATCCGACCAATTCTTCCCTCTGATAAAATCCCACTGCAAGTTGGATTGCAGATGATGTCTCCGGAATCTATTCGTCAGAGATTTTTTTCAGCGAAAAAAGAACTTTCGGAAGCTGAACTTAAATTCTTTACCGAAGTTGATCAGGACAATCACCTCGCCTACGTGGCCGTTCATCATCTTGATGGAAAACTTCTCCCGGCCGGAGTCATTCGTGCCATTCGAAAAAACGATGATACTCATATGGCCGAAATTGGGATCACTATTGTGGATTGTTACCAAGGTCGTGGTCTCGGTATGCGCCTGATGGATGCTATTGCTGAGCGCGCTAAAAAAGTGGGAATCGAAAACTTCTACGGTGACTACCACACGAGCAATGTAAAAATGGCCAAACTGCTGGATAAGTTTTCAAAGAAACACAGAGATTTACATATTCGTCACACGGGTGACGGCTTCATTTATTTTGAAGCCTTACTTTAAAAGCTGCATAAAAAACGCTAGAATAAATTCTTCAAAAAGTCATTTTCATAAGGAAATTCAATGGGACGCAAGTGGAACAACATCAAAGAGAAAAAAGGGGCTTCTGATAAGCAACGCTCTTTGATCTACACAAAAACTCTAAGAGAAGTTACTAAGGCCGTTAAAAACGGCGGTGAAGAAGTTGAAAGTAATTTCATGCTTCGAATTGCGCTTGAGAGATGCCGCAAATACAACGTGCCTAAAGACAACGTTGATCGCGCTATTAAAAAAGGTCTAGGAAATGAAGACGAAGGATACGAAGACATCGCCTACGAAGGTTACGGACCAAATGGTGTAGCGATTTTCGTTGAAGCCTCTACTAATAACGTCACAAGAACTGTTGCTAACGTAAGAAACTTTTTCAACAAATGTGGTGGATCACTCGGTACAACTGGTTGCCTTCAATTTGTTTTCGAACGCAAGGCCGTTTTCGAAATCGCTGCAGGCAAATTAAATGAAGATGAATTCACACTTGATATGATCGATGCAGGTGCTGATGATGTTGTTCTGGAAGATGGTTTTTATACTGTCACAGGACCAATGGAAGCATTTGGTGCCATTCAGGGAAAACTGGATGAACTAAAAATTACTGCGGAAGAAGCGGGGCTTGAAAGAGTTCCACTTACTCACAAAGAAATCGATGCTGAAACTTTTAAAACAATTATGAAACTCGTTGATCTTCTCGAAGGAGATGATGACGTGACAAAGGTCTACCACAACGTGAAGTGGGAAGACTCTTTCGCCGATCTTTAAAAATTATCCTCTCTGCCCATTTCGATGGGCAGAGTTTTTCCCCTACTGCCTTCTTTCAAACCACTGATTAAGTACTTAAACCTCCTAAATCCTCTCATAAATAAAGAATGTTAGAATGACTTGTCTTAACCCAGGAGATTTCTGCATGTTCAAGCGTCTTTCTTTGTCGTTCGTGATCGTAAGTCTTCTTTCAATCAATACAGTAAATGCGAGTGATGAAGTCGATCCATTGGCGAATTTTTCCGTTACCCCCGGGGAGATTCAAAAGAGTCTGGAGAATTTAAAAAAGAACGGGCAGATCTCGCAAGAAGATTACGACAAAGCAACCAAACAACTCGCAGGTATGAGCGCGAATGAATTAACGGCCCTAAAAGAAACTGCCATTGGAATGGTTCGCAATGATCCTGATAAAGCTGTTGAGTTAACGAAAGGAAAAATAGATACAGCTGAAATTGAAAAGCAGATTAATGATCTTTCAAAAGCTAATCCATAATTCCTAAAACCCACGGAACAAGAATTTCAGTGAGCAACAGATTGTAGTGCTGCTGTCGATAGTTCATAGGAACTATTCCCCACTTCGCTCGTCTTTTAGAGTCTACGAAAGCAACCGAATTTAAAATCTCTACATCATTACGTGCGGCCGTTTCCATAAGATCATAGAGATTCTTATCAAGAGGACGCACGATTTTTTTGGCCCATCCACAAGCGGGCAACTGCTCCAGAACAGCACTCGATTTAAGTCCTTCATCAATCCAGGCAAAAAGAGTTTTTACTCCCGCTGCCTGGGCCTGAGCTTCAATTGTTTTAACGGCATTAAGAGTTTTAATCCAATACTGCTGATCAGTTCCAGGGGCCAGCGTTAGCAGGTCCCAAACCGGGCATAGCGCGTTTTCCTGACGAGGCATGAAGATATCACGCCCTACCTGCTGGCTGCCGTTAATCAGGTAAATAACAATTTGCGGTTTGTAGTGTTTTATATAACGAGAAAAATTACGGGCAAGATTGGCAGAGCTCACATTTCTAGAACCACCATTGATGACTTCAACTTTTTTATTAGAAGACGCTTCGATTTTTTCTTTCAGTCGAAAATTAATTCTCTCGTCTGGTTTTAAATTTTCTCCAGCAAGAAGTTCATCACCTAATAGCAGAATGCGGGTGTGATCAGCTGATAAACGAGGTTCTGATACAAAACCTAATTCATTGTAGCGAACGTTATCATGAGAACAGTTCGGAATATTGACTACTCCAAGCGAGGTTATTTTTTGACAGTCTGATAATTGGACTTTAGTGCATGAGCTGAATGTGAGTGATAAAAAAAAGGCCCCGAAGATCAGGGCCATTTTTTGATTATTGATTCTTAATTTCACTGATTAGATTGGCCGGGAAGTAGTTCTTGAATTTCTCTTGTGTTTTTTCAGCAGCTGCTTTCATTTTAGCGACTTCTGCTTCATCCATTGAAATGACTTTTACACCTTTTGATTCATATGCCGCTTTAGCAGTTTGTCCATCGCGAATTGAATCTTCTCTTTCCAGCTTCGCTGTTTCACGAACTGAGTCAGCTACGATTTTTTGAAGATCTTGCGGAAGTGAATCGTAAAACTTTTTGTTAATGAGAATTGAAGTCAAGAAAAGAGAGTGACTCGTTTCATTGATGTATTGAGGGCCAGCACCTTTGATGTTTTCAAGACGAGCGTAAGTTGTCTCGAAACCTTCTGCTCCACGCTCAAAGTGTTTATCATCTTGAAGTTGAATTGGTTTAGCTCCAAGTTCTTTTAAGTAAGCAGCAGCAACCGGGCTTTCAGGAATCTTGATTTTCATTCCTTTGAAGTCGCTCATTTTGCTGATCGGTTTATCTTTTGTTGGAATGATTCTGTATCCACCAGAGTAAGTGAAGGCAAGACCTTTTACACCTGTTTTAGAAAGACCACTAAGAATATTTTTTCCGATCTCTCCATCAAGAACTTTAGATGCGTGAGTGTGATCTCTGAAAAGAAAAGGTAGATCCAATACGCGCAGTGAACGCTCATGGTGACCTAAAAATGTTGTATAAGTTTGGGCCATTTCAAAATCGCCCTTCTGAACTTTTTTGAATGCATCATGCGGAGTGAGTGCTTCAAATTTTCCATCAAGACCTACGATCTCAACCTTGATTCTTCCGTTCGAATTTTTATCCACTTCCGCTTGAAAGTGTTTTGCGGCCCTTTCAAAAACGCGTGCTGGCTGGTGAGCAAGAACCCAACGGATTGTATGAGTTTGTTCTGCGGCCATCAATGAAGATGCACACATTAGTGTAAGACCAAGGACTGTTTTTTTGATCATAGTTTTCTCCAGGAACATTATCCTTCTATTATCAAGTGCTCCTGGATGAGTGTCAATAGTACGCCTTTTGGATGGCACATAGGGATTTCAGAGGGTAGATCCCTCGTCGAAAGTGCCATCTATTGTCGTCATACTCATTTGACACAAATTCGGCACACCGTTACCCTTAATTCATGCTCTTAAAATTGATGGCCTATTGTACCTATTTGCTTTATCTCGTCCTCTCTGACAATTGGCAATTAACATTGGCCGTTGCTCCTCTGTTCATACTTTTTTTTAATCGTCGTTATACACCGTGGATGCTTTTGTTATGTTTCTGTCTTGATGTGAACTGGAGCATGCTGCTCGTTACACCATTCGAAACAACAAACGTTTTCCTTCGAGGATCTGC
>CBIHOP010000169.1:0-7223 GCA_966211385.1 uncultured Bacteriovorax sp. | reverse complement strand
CCACACCTTGTTTATGGTTCACGTTTTGGAACAAAATATGGTTCATTAAAAACTGTAGATATGCTTCTTGATGCATTAACAGATCAGTACGCCCAAACTCCAATGGGAATCACCGCTGAAAATCTTGCAGAGAAATTTCAAGTCACAAAAGATCAGTGTGATACTTTTGCTTTTCAATCGCATGAGCGAGCTGCGAAAGCTTATAAAGTTGGTCATCTGCAAGGAGAGATTGCTCCTTTCCCTTTGAAGAAAGGGGAGTGCTCTCGCGATGAACACCTAAGAGATGATGCTTCATTAGAAGAAATGAAATCCCTGAAACCAAGTTTCAAACCTGATGGAGTTGTAACAGCAGCTTCAGCTTCTGGGATTGTTGATGGTGCCGCAGCTGTTATAGTTGCGAGTGAATCGTTTGTGAAAAAAGAAAACCTAACTCCAATTGCAGAAATCATCGATGGATGCGTAGTAGGAGTTGATCCAAAAATTATGGGAATTGGACCAAGTCCTGCGATCAAATTACTTTTGCAAAAAAATAAAATGACATTGAAAGAGATAGATTTGTTCGAGATCAACGAAGCGTTCGCCGGCCAAACACTTTCTTGTATGAAAGACGTTGAGATCCCTCATGATAAAATTAATTTGTGGGGAGGAGCAGTCGCTCTAGGACATCCACTGGCTGCATCTGGTGTGCGAATTAGCTTCACCCTTGCGAGACAGCTTAAGCATTATGGAAAAAATTATGGAATCGCATCAGCTTGCATCGGTGGCGGGCAAGGGATCGCAGTTCTATTGAAACGTTGTTAAAGGATTAAGAAAACTATGGAAGAGATGATCTTTCATTCAGATGACTATAATCATTTTCGTCAGTGGCTCAATCTCAATTTAGATGGACTCACTTGGCAGGGAAGATTTAAAAAAGAGTTTGAATCTTTTTGGGATACGTTCTGGAAAGATGGTTTAACTTTAAAACAGCTCATCGAGCGTTTTGATTATGCTTATTCGCAAGTAAAAATCGGTTCATTGTCATCTTGGTTTCTTTGGCTTCGTGATAAATTTTTAAGTTATATTTTTATCTACAAAGGTATGAGTATTGCTCAAATTTCGGATCAATCCAATTTGAGTCCTTCTGTCGTAGCGACTATTCTTCGTAATTTTCTTCTCGATGAATTTCCTCACCTCGATCAATATTTTAGCGAAGTTTTCCAAGTCGGAAATATATTAAGCCCGAATTTATCCACAACATTTAAAAAAATCAGTCTGGATATCAATGTAAGTGCACCAACATCCGGTTCGCGTGAAGATGAAATCATGCCTTCAATGGAAGTTACACTTTTTGATGAATGGAGTTTTTTCTTAAAACGAATGAAGTCTGATTTTTCAAGCGCCGCTTTCAATCTCACAAAAATAAAAGAGCGCTCAGGATTTTTAAAACAGATTAGACTCGTTCAAGATGTGGCCATTCTTCTTTTACTTTTTACTCTGACTGTTTATTTCGTTCGTCAGGGAAATGTCTGGTATGAACGGTATCTGGCCAATAAAGTTAGCATTTATGAGCCGCAATTTAATTGGCTTAATAAAAGTTTAGTTTTCAAGGGCGCTGAAAAAAAACCAGCAAAAGAATTTAAACTTAACTTCAATGAGATCAAAGATATTTCTAAATCAGAACAAGTGAACGAATTCTTTGATCCTGAACAATATGAAGAAGAAACGGAAGTTACGTTAACGTCATTTGAAAATATTCCGCGCGATTTGACCAAAGCGGATAAAGAACCATCTCAATACGAAGGTGATGCGGAAAATCCAAATGGCTATCGTGAAACTCGCGGTGGTACGACAAAAATTTATCGTTTGATGATGACTTCGACGAATGCTTATTCAACTCGTGATCAAATCAATGAGCTTCTTAAAAAATATAAAGGTGAGCCTGTAGGTGATTCTCGTCCCGGCATGGATGTGCCTGGTGGAGTTTATTACAACATTTATATTCCACGAACTGACTTCAAAGATTTTATGTCTGAAACAATGAAAATTAATCAGGGTAAACTTTTTGAAAGTTCAACGTCGAACGTGCGAAACGTGCCAGGGAAAACGCGCGTTTTTATCATGGTGAAGTCGATCTAACGACATTAGCAATCACATCTGAGCGTCTGGCATTCCGTAAAGAGTTTTCAGCTTGCGCAGAAGAATGTGCGATTTACCTAAGTAGTACCACTGTCTAAAAAATCCAATTAACATCGCCACGATGAAACCGAGAACGACACCAGAGTGCGTTGTCTTTTGAACAAGACCTGTATCGTGCGCACCGCCGAGTAAAAAGGCGATCATCCCTAGAACAAGCATGAGAATGGTCCACGGAATTGTCTGACGTTTGCAACGATCACTTTCTTCAACAAATTTTTTTGTCTTCTCAATGTATGGAGTAAGATCCGACGGCGGATTATCAAAGAGCTCGCTCAAACTTGTTCCTGAAGCAACAATTGAATAAACATTATTCGTTAAACGAGAAACCCCAATAAAGTAAAACATGACAAAGGCTTGAGCAAATATCGTGTAGATGAATGCAGGAATGGCCAATTGAATGTGACTGTAATCAAGCTGGATCCAGTTTAACGCAAGCATTGCTGTAAGCATAATACTGACGGCCATCAGGACTATGAGGGTACGAAGTAAATAGGCCATATTTTCTCTCTCAAATAAGACTAAAAAGGGTTCAAATTAATTGTCATGATAATGTAGATTTGCTATTTATCATTATCGTCGTTCCTAAGAAACAAAAAGAATAAAAAACATAAGGCCAAAAGGTCTTGGGTGTTGAACATGTCCACTGAAAGTCATCAGCCGCCACAAACACAGAAAAAAATTCTCGAGAATCCTTTCGTGGGAAGTTTGGTTGTTCCTATAGCAATCGTACTTGTAGGCGCATTGATTATTTTTGGTGTGACTAAAATGCTTTCAGCAGAAAGATCATACAAAGATCTTGTAAATGAAATTCAATCTAAGACTTTTGGAAACAAGTGGGTTGCAGCTTACGAACTTTCTAAACAAATAAACAGTGCTCAGATTCCTCAGGCAGATTATCCTTGGTTAATCGAAAACCTGACTGATGCTTATAAAAATTCTGTTGATCCAAGAACAAGAGGCTTCATCATCGCGGCCATCGGCGCACTGAGAACAGAACTTGCTCTTCCAACTTTGCTTCTTGCTCTTGATGATCAAGACATAGACGTAAAATTCCACGCAATCGTTTCACTCGCCAACATGCCTAAAGGCTTTTCCTTTGATTGGACAAAAGTTATCGCTCTCTTAAAATCAGAGCACGCCATTTTGAGACAAGCTGCTGTTATGGCACTCGCTACTCACCAAGTACCTGAAGCACATACAGAAATGAGAATGCTGCTTCGCGATCAAAGCTTAGTCGTTAAATATGCAACAGCGATTGCACTTATCGCATACAAAGACGAAGAAGCGACAAGCACGCTTAATGAAATTTTATTGCTTGCCTATCCAGAGAAGGGAGCAAAAGTTCAACCACCAGCGTTGGATGCTCAGCAAATAACAGATTTAAAGTTGAGTGTATTAACCACTCTACAAAAGTATAATTGGGCCGTTTTAAATAAGACTATTTTAGAGGTTGCAGAAAAGGACATTCACACTTCAGTCGCGACAAAAGCGAAAGAAGTATTAAATCTATTGAAAAAATAGACGATCCTTCGCATAATCTAACTATTGAATTTTTTAACAACTTTGCTGGACCAACACTTTTTCAAAAAGTGTAAAAATGGTGCCGGCTTATTTGCGTCTATAATGAGGATTTCGTCATGAGTGAAACGAGACAAAGTTTAAATCGTCGTGAATTTTTTAGTTACATAACTGTTGGTTGGGTAATGTTCACAGCTGCATGTGCAGGACTTGCGAGCTTGGCCTTCAGATTTTCATATCCAAACGTAAACTTCGATCCAGAGATGGAATTCCTTGCAGGAACTCCTGGTGATTTTCAAAACGGCGTTGATGAGCGTTTTAAAAATGCATACGGTGTATGGATGGTTAAGCAAGAAGGAAGACTTGTTGCTCTTTCGAACATCTGTACTCACTTAGGTTGTATTCCAACATGGCTTCCAGCTGAATTAAAATTCAAATGTCCATGTCACGGTTCAGGTTACTACATGTCAGGTGTTAACTTCGAAGGCCCAGCTCCACGTCCACTTGAGCGCTACAAAATCGGTCTTCAACCAGATGGAAAAATCAAAGTTGATAAGACAAAAGTTTTCCGTCAAGAGAAAGGCGAGTGGGATAACCCAGATGCTTTCTTACCTGTGTAATTAGTAAAATTGTTAATAAGCTTAAAAAATATTTTCGAACAAGGTTTTTAAAATGGCAGGAAATGGTTTAGCAAAAAAAGTTCGCGACACGCAGGTTTGGAAATCAATTTTCAGACATGGTCCACCAGATAACGCTCGTAACAGAGCAGCTGTTATTGCTGGTAACGTGTTCCTTCACCTTCACCCAATCAAATTAAAGAAATCAGGGGTTCAACTCGGATACACATGGTGTATGGGTGGACTTACATTTTTTATCTTTCTTGCACTAACTGTTACTGGTCTACTCTTAATGTTCTATTACAGACCAACTGCTGAATACGCTTTCAACGACATCATCGCACTTCGCGAACACGTACCTCTAGGAATTATGCGTGAGATTCACCGTTGGGGAGCGCACGCGATGGTCATCACTGTGTGGATTCACATGTTCCGTGTATTCATGACAGGTTCATACAAACCACCTCGCGAATTCAACTGGGGTATTGGTGTTATCCTTCTCGTTTTAACTCTTCTTCTTTCGTTCACAGGATATCTTCTTCCTTGGGATCAGCTTGCTATTTGGGCGATCACGGTAGGATCGAACATGGCGAAAGCGACTCCATTCATGGGGCACGGTGGTCCAGGTGCAATGCTTGCTCGTATCGGTGACTTCGTTATGGTTTCAGACAAGAACGACGTTCGTTTCCAGCTTCTAGGTGGACGTTTCGTTGGTGAGCCAGCTCTTCTTCGTTTTTACATTCTTCACTGCGTGTTCATTCCGCTAGTCGTAGGTGTTCTGATTGCAGTTCACTTCTGGAGAGTAAGAAAAGACGGTGGGATCTCAGCTCCGCTTTAAGCTAAAGTTAAAATTTTAAGGACATAAGAAAATGTTAAAAGAACTTGTAAACCGTTTAGCCGATCCGATCATCTCGTTTCCGATCACGACGATTTTATTCTATTACATGGTTAAATATTATCGTGTAGTAGGAACTAAAAAATTCGCATGTTGGGCCACGATTATTGCTATTCCAGTAGTAGCTTGGTTTTTCGCTGATCCAAACTTCTTCCTCATTATCAAAACTCCAGACAACATCCCTATCGGGATCCTGCTTATTCTCGTTGCTTTCACGACTTGGTTTTCACTTTATAAAGCTGCTGAAAACGATAAGCGCATTGAGCAAGGTCTTGAGCCGATTGAAGCTCTTCCAGAAAACAGAGAAAAAGTTTGGTCATGGCCTAACCTTGTTTACACAGAATTATTCGCGATCATCGCGTGTACAGCGTTCCTTGTTATTTGGGCGATCATCTTTAAAGCTCCACTTGAAGAACCAGCTAACCCGACTTGGGCACCAAACCCAGCGAAAGCTCCATGGTACTTCCTTGGTCTTCAAGAAATGCTTGTTTACTTCGACCCGTGGATGGCCGGAGTTGTTCTTCCAGGTCTAATCGTTGCTGGTCTTATCGCTATTCCTTATATTGATACAAACCCAAAAGGGAATGGTTACTACACATTCATGGAAAGAAAATGGGCGATCATTTCATTCTTATATGGATGGCTTGTTCTTTGGGTTTATCTGATCATCGTAGGGGTTTTCTTCCGCGGTCCGAACTGGACGTTCTACGGTCCATTCGAATACTGGGACTTCCATAAAGTTGTTGCTGAATACAACATTAACTTATCTGAGTTTATTTGGGTTAAAGGTCTTGGCGTAGCAATGCCTAAGAACCTCATCGTTAGAGAGATGTTTGGTATCATCCTCACTCTTGCATACGTAGCGATCATTCCTGTTTGGGTTAAAAAAGCTACGGCGATTGGCCGCAAATTTTATGAAGATATGGGGTCAATCCGTTATTACATCTTCATGTTCCTCTTTATCACAATGATGAGCTTACCAATTAAGATGGTTCTTCGCTGGTTATTCAGCTTGAAGTACATCGTTGCTCTTCCAGAGTGGGAATTGAACCTCTGATTATTTGTTAAGAAAAAGAAAAAAAGTTTTTAAACTACTGAAGGATATTTGAAATGAGTGAGAATAATAAGGAACCAGGAATGGCATATAGCATGCCAAAACTCCACAAGATCATGGCGATCTTGTCCTTTATATTTTTTGTAACAACAATTTGGGTTTTCTTGGATGACTACATTCGTCCGTGGAAAGGATATCAAATTGAAGCTTTAAGAATTAAGCGTCGTCACATTGATGCTCAAATTGCTGAAGCTAAGAAAAATATCGATTCAAAAAAACTTGCTGAACTTGAAGCACGTTTAGCGAAAAGCCAGGAAATCGTAGCTAGCCGTAAAAAAGAAATTGAAGAGCAAGAAAAAGCTCGTAAAGCAGTTACAGCTAAAATTAAAGCTCAAACAATCACGAACGGTGTCTTGAATGGTAACGTTGGTGCTCAAAACTTTAAGTATGAATCGGCACTCGCTCACGGCGATAAAAAACACGCTGCTGATTATTTCAAAAAATTAACTGTTCTTAAAAATGACTTCAATAAAGGTAAAGATGATCTCAAAGCTTACCAAGCTCAGGATAAAGAGTTTGCAGCGAAGATTGCTGAACTTCAAAAAGAAGTAACAGAAACAGAAAAAGAAATTAAAGACATCACTAATACGCTTAACCTGCTTGAACTTGCGAAAAAATCAACAGACGTTACTCCTGTATTTGCTCTAAGAAACATGCCGTTCTTAGACTTCCTTGATCCAACAATTAAAATTCAACAGATCGTTGTTAACAACGTTACTGATGACCGTTATTTCCGTCAGGTTCCAAAAGTTGATCGTTGTATTACTTGTCACACTTTCATCGATCAACCAGGGTATGAAAAAGAAGCAAATCCTTTCAGAACTCACCCTCGCTTAAATGAAATGGTGGGAATGGAATCAAAGCACCCAATGAAACAAATTGGATGTACTTCATGTCACGG
>CBIHOP010000168.1:0-7254 GCA_966211385.1 uncultured Bacteriovorax sp. | reverse complement strand
AAAGTGTAGTTAGTCTCGCTGGCGCACGAATCACGAGTACTGATCATTTTTCTAGGAGCGAAATGATTTATTATTCTATGAACATTTGTAATAGCTTCATTATCAATTGCTCCCGGGCAATCATGATAATCCGTCATGAGTTTAGAATTATTCAACGCTAGAGAAATATTACTGCAGCTTTGTAAAGGGAAGTTAGATGGGAATTCGCTTGTTCCCTTTGCTTCACAGAATTTATCATCCGCCGCAAGTCTTGCGGCACAGTTTTTTAAATCTGCTTCGCTCAGTCCCGCGGGCTGTTTAAGCATATCAATACATTTATAGGCTATTTTGTAGGCCGGAAGTTCAGAATTACTTATCCTGCTCCATGCATCGTTTTTCATGTAGTGTGAGCAAAATTCTTCAGAGGAAGTTAGTGAGCTACAAAGATTATCCAAATAAGTTCTTTGAAGAGTTGAAACACGTTCTTTATAAAAATCCGCCTGACGTTTGATGGGAGAACGTTTCATGATTTGTTGAATTCGGCATAAATACGGCGTATATGAATTTTCAAACCATTCTTTATGGACAATAGAACACTGCTCTTTTGTTTTAGGTATTGTGAAACGGATACCTTCAATTGTTTTGATGGCATTAGTCTCATTAAAGAGAATAGAAAACTCTCTATTGTTCAAACATTTCTGCTTATAGATTTGTTCAAAGAAATTTTGGCGGGGAACAGCTGCCGATTCGATTTTTCCATTCGATTTATATTCAATGAGAATATTTTCTGGATTACCTTCTGATGTTTTAAGAAGGTTGTTTTCCAAAATAGAAAGAAAGCGACACTCATCTTTATTACTCAATCTCAAAAATTCTTCATCTGAATTAATGATGAGGTTCTTCATGAAGTCGGGTGCTATCTTAACTTCTTGGAGTGCACTGATATCGCTGATGATATTGAGATTGGACTGAATGCGGGAATTGCTTTTTTGGTACTGATCTTTGCTAAGCTCAGATAATCTTTCGAAACTTTCAATGATGCCGGGAGGACTTACTTTAGAGTCTTGTGAAAGAGCTCCACCGGTAAAACCGATGGAGCTTATAATCAGCAGTTTGCTAAAGAACTGATTTGGCCAAAATAGATGCGATGTCTTCAACTTCAAGGTTTTCCGTTTCCTTTACGTGAGCTTTAGACGAGTTGAAGTTAATCATACAATAAGAACATGCAGTAGCCAATTTGTTTACTTCTTTCTCACCGATGTCTTTTAGGCGGTTATTAGCAATATGTTCTCCTTCTGGAAGCTCATACCACATATTTCCACCGCCCATTCCACAACAAAGAGCTTTATCTTTACTGCGTTCCATTTCCTTAACTTTCAGACCTTGAATTGAATTCAAGATCGCTCTTGGAGCATTATATTGACCATGATGACGGCCTAAATAACATGGATCGTGGAAAGTTAACTCTTCATTAATTTCTTTTTCAGGTAGAAGTTTTCCTTGATCGATAAGTTCAGCTAAAAGTTCAGTATGGTGAACAGTTTCGAAAGTTCCATCTTCAAATTTGGCGTATTCTTTACCGATCGTGTGAAGACAGTGTGGACAGTGAGTAACAACTTTTCCAAAGTCATATTGTCTCATGTTCGCAATGTTTTCGATGGCGATTTCATAGAAAGAATATTCGTCACCAAAACGTCTAATAGGGTCACCATTACATTTTTCAGTTTTACCCATGACAGCGAAGCTGACTCCAGCTTTCTTAAGCATGGCCACTGTGTCTTTTACAACTTTTTGATTTGAACCATCGTATGAACCAGCACAACCAACGTAATATAAATAATCAACTTTTTTACCGGCTTCAATGACTGGAATATTTAATCCATCGGCCCACTTGAAACGGTCTTGTTGTGAAATACCCCAAGGGTTACCTTGATTTTTAATTTTGTTTACAGCATCGGCAGCAGCAGGAGGAATATCACCAAGAGTCAGGGCCTTATATCTTTTAGCTTCCATGATGATATTAACGTGTTCGATATTTGCAGGACACTCTTCCATACAAGCACCGCAAGTCGTGCAAGCATCAAGCTCATTTGATGCAAACAGCGGATTATCTCCCCAAAGTTCAGCATCTACTTGTCCTTTTGCTTGAGTTTCAAAAGCAAAGTCACGCGTTTTAGTGATGATTGTTTTTGGATCAAGGATTTTCCCAGCTAAATTAGCAGGACACACTTGAGTACAGCGACCACATTCAACACAAGTAAGAAGATCGAGATTATTTTTTAAAGTTAGCTCAGAGAGTTTACCTAAACCGAATGTTTCTGCGTTTTCATTTTCAAAATTCATTGGGTTTAAAACGGCACCTCTTCTTACAGGGGTCACTAGTGAAGCAAACGGTAGCATGAAAATGTGTGAGAATTTTGACCATCCGATAGATCCCACGAAAAACATAGTGTTCGCCATGTGTAGGAACCACAGTGTGCGGTAACTGTATGCCATCGCCATATCATTCAGCCCGAGTTTTCCAAATAGGAGAGCGAGTCCCCAGCCAATTGGCGCCCACTGAGCTTCACCTGATGGCATTCCATTTCCAAGAATTCTTAACCCTTCGATTAGGTAACCAATCACGACGAGTGATACAAGCATGCCGTACATGAACATTTCTTGTTTCGGTTTTGTCGCCGAGAGATACTTTGGATTTTCAACATAACGTCTTTTATAAGCAAGAGCTAATCCGGCCAAGATCATGAGACCTGCGATGTCCGCAAGGAAAGAAATTACAATGTATGTTGTTCCTTGAAAAACTTTGAAAGGTGTATCGTAATGAATCGCAACTAAGTCTGTTGCAATCCATAAAATCAAGAAACCATAAAAGATAAGTCCATGAAAAAAACCAACGCGTAAGAATCTTTTAACTTTACCTGCGAGTAAAGCAGTGTAAAAAAATCTTCCCCACTGAAGTTTTTCCGGCATCAGTCCTTCAAGTTTTTCAATTCCACCACCACGAGTGATGAATTTAATCTTTTGATAAAAACCTGCGACTAAAAATCCCAAGCTCACCATGAGCGATGCATACATGATGATCTTAAACGAATAGGGAATATTCCACATGACTTCCCTAGTGGCGAGTGTTGCAACATCTCCCATAAATTCTCCTCAAAAAATACTAAAGTGATAAGCTCGGTTACTAACGAATAAACTACCTAAAGAATAAAGGAGTTTGGTAAAGAATTAAATGAGAAATTTGTCAGTTTCGGGCATAATATTGAATGTCCTTAACGTAATGCTGGATAATTGATGATTAAAAAAATCTACCTGCTCTCAGTCTTCTTATTCTTAGGATGTGCCCGAGTTCAAACACTCAACATGGAACCTCATCTTTATTCGCAACGTCCGCAAAAAATTCTCTGGATTCAGATTGCTGGTTTCACCGAAGAACATATTCCACTCTTAAAATTTAATACTGCAGATACAAATAATGCGACTTCATTTGAAGGAAGTCATTGTTTGGGGAAAATGTGGAATTTCAATCTCTATGAACTTCGCCCAAACGCTAGAAACAGTTTTATGTCACAAATGACAGGTTCGAAAAATATTAAATCGACATGTGAGGACTATGATCGTCCGGCCGTATGGACTGTGCTGAGCGGATTAAACTACTCCGCATCCATATTGGAAAATGCTGCTGATGCAACTCAAACTCTGGAAGCTGCATTGGCCTGCGAAGCCAATAAGATGATTGACTTGAAGACAATGCGCTTCTGGAAAATGGGCTCTAATGCACCCACAACCGGCAATACGAAATCTTTTCATTACCAAGATCCTCCAGCTCAACAGCAGGAGAGTTTGAAACCGGGACTTTACTTTGATCGATCTTGTCAGAAGGGAATTTGCTTTTCGAGTCTCTCGAATAATTTTAAATCTCTCTGGTCATTAATGAACAAAGAATCACCGACGAATATTTTTATCGTACGTGATTTTAATTTTATGAATGCACTTAAGAAGAAAGATATTTCTTATGCAAAAGAGTCCTTACAGGAAATTGATAGAATACTTTCCTGGGTGAAAAAAGAAAGTAACAATCAGGCGCTCATCATTGTTTCCGGAGCGGAATCAATTCATCTTGATTTTCCTTCACAAGGCAAAGAATGGGCGGAATTTGAAAGATCTGGAAAAAATGTAAGTTTTAACAAGTCGACTCTTATGTCACCAGTGCTTGCTTATGGTGCCATGGCGGAAAATTTTTGCGGTCTCTATGATGAAAGTGAGATGTTTAAACGAATTATTCATCGTCCTGAAAGAAAAAGATTTAATTGGGATTATATCAATCCGTTTTAGAACTCTGTACGCATGAATAAATAACTTGTATTGCAGTAATCGCACTTAGTTTCAATGTGTTTTTCTCCCGGCTCGAATACATTGTCGATACCGTGAGATCCAATCAGCGAATTTAAACCTTGTAGCATTCTTTCGCGCGAACAAGTACATTTGAAAGATATTTCTTTAGTTCCTAGAAAGAGCAGACCAATACTTTCAAAATGCTTTTGGATTTCTGAGTATTCAGCAGTAGCTTTGGCATATAATGCTTCAAGATGCTGATCTATTTTATTCCAATAATCGTGAACATTGAGTTTGTAATTCGTTTCAACTTTGTTGATGTTAATTTCCGGCAACTTCATGATCATGACACTCTGATCAGTTGTATCGCTTAACTTAACTTCACTTTTAACCTGGTAAGACTCAGCAAAGATCTTATTGATAACTTGTTCAAAGTTTATGTTATCAAGATTGATGATCGAAGTGTATGGAGTATGTTCATTCGGAAATGTCTTAACGACACGGCACTTGCCTGAAATTTTTTCGGGGAATTGCTTGAAGGTTTCAGGCAGAAGGAGAGTTCGCATCTGGCCTTGCTCTGACATTTCAATCTTCAAACGAAAATAGGGGTCTTCTGAATCGAGATATACCCCGAGACCTTCCTCAGGTTTTAGAAAAGAAATCATCAACTGAATTGATAAAATAGCATTTCTAAAATATTGAAAACCGTCACCCTGAACAGAGTGAATAACAGCTAAATCTTGTATGAGTTTCTGCCCTTCAAGAAAATGAAGAGTGAAACCTTCTTTTTGATCAATAAAACTATACAATCGACTTTCTGGAAGCATCAGATAAATTTATCAGAAAACATTGATTTTGTCTTGGAGAAAAGCGTTGTGCTTGAAGTGGTTTACTACCAATCAAACGAAGATTTGTTCGACAAAATCGACATCTCTAAAAGCTTAATAATTGCCCCAAGTCCACTGATCGCCGACAACCTCCGAAGTGTGTCCCCGGAAGCAAACGTTCTGACCATTTCCAAATGGTCTTCTGATCAGCTTTCAAAAACCAAAAAACAAAGAATTAGAAAATCTGAATTAATGTTAAGACTTTCTGCTGTCTGGAAACATTATTTTCCGGAAGGTAAAGCGCAGACTTTTCGGGAGGATTTCGAGCTTTTCACAGAGCTTCGAGCGTTCACTTTAAATTTAGAACTCCTTGCCGAGTTTTTCAAAGAGTTATCTGCCGAGACCGTGAGGGCGATGCTTATTTTTTGGACTTACGTTGATCAGGAAAATTTAATTGATGAACATAAAAGTTATTTTGAAACATCACAGGTTGATCAAGAACGGGATTTAGTTTTTATCGGTTTTAAACATTTAAGTGGTGTTCAAATCGACATGTTAAAAAAGTTAAGCGAGCAGGTCACTGTTCAAGTCTCATTTCCACATATGGTCTTAAATGATGTTCAGACCTATGATTGGATTAATTGGCTTGATAACAATCCACCCACTGAAATTAAATCATTTAAAAATTGTAAATTGAGCACAGTTCTACTTCCTAAAGGTAAGGCCAATAAGGTTATTCAAGAACATTTAAGAAATAAAAATAAAGAAATTGTTTTTGCTACAAAAACGGCTGAGTTTTTGAATGTACAAGAAGTCTTTAATGGAAATTCATTCTTTAAAACTTCAGAAGATTTGTTTTACTCTGCTCGAAAAAATTTATTTTCGAAACTTGCAGGACTCAAATTTAATCAAGAAGAATTGAAGACAAAATTGGATGAATTTTCTATTGAGGCCATGAAAAGTAGTGATTACCGGCTGTTGAAAACGATTCAATTGCTCATCAGCAAATATACTCTTTACGCCGAAGTAAGCGATAGTTTTGACTCTTTCGCATTTGATATTTTGGAAGAGATAGTTGCCTTGGATTCACCTCGCAGTTCATTTGTTTCTCTGGAAAAAAATCATAGAAATCAAATTGCTGATGTTAATGGACTTTCCTTCAATCAAATTGAAAATCTTTGTCTTGTTGTAAGAGAAGGGTTGGGAAGTTTGAAGTCGGGAGAAAAAATTCTTTCCGAAGCAATGGCAAAAGCTCTTAGGGCCATTGGTCCCATTAAAAGATCCGGTCTTGATTATTTGTTTGTAAAGAATGACATCATTAATGCTTTATCTCGACCTCATTCAAGTTTGCTCATTGAAGAATCGTTTCTGCATAGTGACCTTGTCTGGCGTGATATTCTGAAACACTTCGATTTAGATTTCGGCGAGAGCCTTTTTGAAAGTTCACTCCATAAAGCAAAGGATCATTTCTCACACAAAATGAAAAAAGGTCCATTTCCGTTTTCGCATTATTCAGCATCGAGCTTGCAATCATATATGGATTGCCCTAGAAAGTTTTATTATTCATTTATTGAATCACTTGAACATCGCCCCGATATTTCGATGTCGATGGGGGCGGATGAGTTAGGTAAAATTGAACACGCGGTAATTGAAAAATATTTCAAAGAAAACCCCTTGTTAGGTGAAGAGATCAATCTCGTTAGCCACTATACGATTTGTGAAAGTCTCTTTCAGGCTAGGCTAACGGAAGGTCACTATGATCTAAGTGCAAGTGATAAAGCTAAATATTTCAATGAAGTTCTCCATTTTTCACTTAATGGTCTGCTTTTCTTAAAAGAATTCTGTGCTGATAATAAAGCCAGTTCTATTAGTTTTGAAATTCCCTTCAAAGTAGACGACTTAAAGATTAAGGGATCAATAGATTGTTTGATTGAGATGCCAGATGGATCTCAAGCACTCTTTGATTTCAAGCGATCTTCGGCAGCAGTTGGTTCTAAAACTGATTTCTTAAATCTAAGAAAAATCCAGCTCTGGATTTATTTGGTTGCGCTTGATCATGCAAAAAAAAACATTTCAGCGTTCGGTTATATCAACCTGAGCGATCTGAATGATC
>CBIHOP010000167.1:0-7272 GCA_966211385.1 uncultured Bacteriovorax sp. | reverse complement strand
TTTCATCATTGACCTCAAATAATGTAATTGATTTTTCGCAATGAAGATCACCAACAGGTTTAAGTAATTCCATTGCAGTGAAATCCACCACGAAATAATTTTTACTTTTATCAATATAAGATCCAAAAATCTTTCGCACATTAAATGAAAGTTCGTCTGTTAAATACTTTGCGTAACAACTTTCAAAAAAGTAATGAGTGAATTCTTCATCAGACATTTTTTTAAGACCACCAAAACTCCAGGCCTGCCAAAGCGCTCGCGGTGTATAGAAGACAAGATCTTTTAAATATCGAGATCCCACTATCATCCACCAATTAAATGTTTCTGAAAAAGGTAGATGGAGAACGGCCGGCACCTCACCTAATGGATGGTTGGCCGAAGGTTGTGGCCAGGGACCACTTCGGTTATAGAGAAAACTTTCCGGTGGAAGTTCGTTCAGTTCTTCTTCAAGTTCAAATTGCTCAAATTTGCGTGCAGTAGACATGGTTTCTCCTCAATAAGTGAATTAACTTATTTTAAAGGAGATAAAATTTATTTAAAGAAGGTAAAAATATTTCTGACTAAAACGCTACAGCGTTTTACAGTGAGCTTCACCGTTACTGTGTTCGACATTCTCCGCTTTTAACTCCAAAACTTCCGTTTCCAGTGGCTGGAGAATGACGTCTTTAAGAAGACTCTTCAATTCACCCTTATTTGATTCTGAGAGAACCAGAACTTCGCATGAAAGTACTCTTGCTGACTCGTTAAAGACGACACAGCTCGAAGAGTTTTTCATTTTGGTGCAACTTACAGGAAGCGGATGAAGAGATGCGATAGCTGAACTAGTGGATGCTAATAATCCAATCAGGATAATTTTACTTTTCATAAAGACTCAAAAGGTACGGGACGTTTATTGTGTGTAATTGTTTATAAACTTCTTTTGTCCATTTTTGAAGCTAACAAATTGTGACTTCTCAAATTTGCTTTGCAACGTGTGTGAAATCAACTTCATTGCTATTTGAGTCTAATTATCAATCTTAAGGTTAAATTTATGCGAGTTATGAAAAATTTATCACTAATTGTTTCGATGTAACATCTCATTAAAATTTTCCGATAACTCCTTAGTGATTCTTTAGAGTGAGGTTTGATCATGAGTTTAAAAAGAAAATTATTAATGGGACTGATTCTTCTGTGTGCATGTTTGGGGACGATATCAGCTGTTAATTATTGGGGACTCAATAATGTACGCGCCGGGTATTCGAAGCTCGTTGATCAAAGTGTGCCGAAACTTGGTGACATCTCTGGTATGCGCGCTCGCGCGGCTCAAGTTCGTGCTGATCTTTATAAAGTCACGCTGAATATTTCTCAGGACAAAATTAAAGAAGAAACTATTAAGACGTTCCAGAAAAATATCAAACGTTATCACGAAATCGAAGAAGAGTATGCGGCGAAAGGTTTTTTTTCTGAAACTGAGAAAAAAGAATTTGCTGAGGTTCAGACTCTCTCTAAAGAAGTAACAAAAGCTGCAAATGAAGTCATCGCTCTCGTTAATAAAGGTGATCAGACGGCCACATCTCTCCGTCTCAACCAGGCCGATGAAATTTTCAGCGCTCATCAAAAAGAACTAAAATCGCTCGATGATCACATTGTCGATACAAGTTTAGAATGGACAAAAAGTTCAGAGGCCATTGCCAAGAAAACTGAGTTCTTTGGGATTATGTTTGCACTCATGACGATTATTGGTGTTTCAATCGGTCTTCTTCTTTTCAGTAAAAAACTAAATCAAACTCTTACAGAGATTGCTGAGAAATTAAATTCAACATCATCTAAAGTTGAACAACAAAGTGCAGACGTCGCCGATGTTTCACAAGGGCTTTCTTCAAGTACCAACCAACAGGCAAGTGCACTTCAGGAAACGGTAGCGGCTGCTACCCAAGTTGCTTCCATGATTAAAACAACTTCACATAATACATTTGAAAGTTGTAGCAAGGTAAAAAAGAGTCATGAAGCCACTCAATCTGGACAGAATGCTGTTGATGATCTCCTTCACGCCATTCAAGAAATCACAAATGCCAATGCTCAACTTGAGCAGCAAGTTGAATACAGCAATACCGAGTTAAAAGAAATTATCCAACTGATCGAAGGCATTAATACAAAAACAAAAGTTATTAATGATATTGTATTTCAAACTAAAATCCTGGCCTTTAATGCTTCTGTCGAAGCAGCACGCGCTGGTGAAGCGGGAAAAGGATTCTCAGTTGTAGCTGAAGAAGTTTCGAAACTCTCTTCTATGTCAGGAAAAGCAGCTGAAGAAATCAAAGTTCTTCTCGATAAAAGTAATTCTCGCGTAAGAGAAATTGTCGACAGCAGTACGGATAACGTAAAAAAATTCGTCTCTCTTGGTGAATCAAAAGTAACTAACGGACGAACACATGCTGATAGTTGTAAAAATGCACTAGGTACAATTAGTCTGGATATTAATGATCTTCTTATGATGAATAATCAGATCAGTGAAGCGGCAAAAGAGCAATCTGTGGGGATGGAAGAAATCAATAAAGCTCTAGGACAAATTGAAATGGGAACGGCTCACAACGTGGAAGCAACAGAGAAATGTTCTCTCGCCGCTCGTGAATTAAAGTCGCAGGCAACAGAAACCAAAGTTGCCGTCTCAAAACTTCTAGAAATTATTTACGGTAAATCGGCCTGATAAAAAGCTGACAGCTTAAAGGTTTTCATTTTTAATAGAAGAATGAAAACCTATTTCCAAGATCTATCTTTTTCTTCTGCTACAGCAGGACTTGTATCAGTGCTCGTTGGTTATTCGAGCTCTGCCATCATCGTTTATCAAGCGGCCATTTCCTCTGGCGCCACTCCTGCTGAAGCTAGTTCTTGGTTGGGAATTCTCTGCCTGGCCATGGGACTTTTAGGAATTTTCCTTTCGCTTAAAAGTAAAATTCCAACTATGTATGCTTGGTCTACTGCTGGGGCCGCACTGCTCATTACAAGCGCTGAGGGACTTACTCTTCCCCAAATTATGGGAGCTTTTTTATTATCAGCAACACTCATTACGCTCAGTGGACTTACTGGAATCTTTGAAAAAGTCATGAACCGCATTCCAACTGCTCTTTCAAGTGCCATGCTTGCTGGAGTTCTTCTTCATTTTGCGCTTGATGTTTTTGTGGCCATGAAAACACAATTGCTGCTCACTTTTATTTTATTTCTTGTTTATTTGTTTGCTCGAAGGTTTTCTGCAAGATCAAGCATCGTTTTTGTTCTAGCTGCTGGTATTATGCTTTATTGGTTTGAGGGGCTGCTGATATTTCCCGAAATCAAAGGTGCATTTCTGGAACCGCATTTCGTTAAACCAGAATGGAGTTTGAAGGCTGCAATCAGTTTAGGTCTCCCCTTGTTTGTCGTCACGATGGCCTCGCAAAATCTCACGGGCGTAACTGTTCTTCAATCGCATGGATATAAAATTTCCATTTCAAAACTCATCACCATTTCTGGGCTAACGAATTTGCTTATTGCTCCATTCGGTGGTTTCACTTTAAATCTTTCTGCATTGACAGCGGCGATTTGTATGGGACCTGAGGCGCATCCAGACCCAGATAAAAGATATACTGCGGCCGTCACTTCTGGAATTATTTATCTTTTTATTGGAATTTTTTCCGGTGTTGTCGCAACTTTTTTTTCGGCCTTTCCAAAAGAATTTGTTATGGCCATTGCGGGTCTTGCTCTTTTTACCACCATCAATAGTAGCCTTACTCAATCTCTAAAAGATGATTCAGATCGTGAAGCAGCAATTATCACATTTTTCATCACTGCTTCTGGAGTGAGTTTGTTTGGAATTGGTGCAGCTTTTTGGGGATTAATCGGTGGTTGTCTCTCTCTTATTATAAAAAATATTCGCACTTCGTAAATTACTGCGCATGTCTTTGTTCTTACCTCCTCTCCCTCATATTATAGGGAGATGAAAACAAAAATATTATTTTTAAGTTTTTTATTATTCACCTTAAGTTCTTGTGCCTCGAAGACTCGACCAAAACTTTATCCTAATGAAGCTTACAATAAAGCAGGAAGTGAGAAGGCCGAAGCCGACATAAATGAATGCATGAAAAAAACTGAAGATTATTTCAATACACCTGAAGGTAAAAAAATTGCGAACAATTCAGGCCATGGCTCTACTGTTGGTGGATCTGTTGGGTTTGGATTTGGCACTGGAGGAAGTGGAGTTGGACTCGGTGTTGGTGTTGGCACGGGGAGAACCACTAGCGCTGGTGACATCAAAAAGAATTTCACCAACCAGTGTTTATTAGATAAAGGATATCAAGTTCTCGCCTGGGATTAAGGTCTGAGCGGAACACAGCCCGATACATATTCTTGCTGATAACTGCCGCCAGGACACTTCCAAATTCCTTTGTAGTTTTTGTATTCCGCTGGTGGAACGTTATTGTTGGATGGAACAACATTTATCGTTGGAGATGGAGGCATACGTTTCGGAAGAAGATTTGGTGTTTTCTGCGTGGGGTTTTCAATCCAATTCAAAATGTGGTGATCACCTAAACGTAGACCAGCTTCTGCAAGATTTCTAAGATCCACCCATCCATCATCGTTTTGATTTTGCCATGATTGACCGTAGCTGTTTTTGATTTTAACCATTTTTTTGCAATCACCAGTTGAGCGGCTACAAACTTCTTTAATACCAAAAAGTGCGACAGAGTGCCCTTGACCTTCAATACATCCTGTAGGATTGGCGTAGGCCGTGCAAATTCCAATTTCTAAAGGGATGTTTTCATTTAAGAGTGATTCAACTTTTGCCATAATGCTATCGACGGTTGGTGACTCTTTATATTCTGGATAAGTTTTCGCTTTGAATGGAGGTATTTTTGCCATTTTACTTTCATCAAGACAGTGAAGAGGCAACAGCGCTTTATACATGAATTCGCCAAGTGATCGAGCAGTATTGAATGCAGTGACGAGCTGATCTTTCGGTGTTTGCACTGTCACGAGTGTGTTTTTTATATCGTCCGCTAAACAACTCACACAATCATTTCTTTTTCGAGAAGCGTTCAGACCTTTGTATTCGTTCCATTTCTCTGTTAAAAAATTCCAACCGCCTTCTTCAGAGCTATAAGTTCTTCCTTTGGAATCCAGCAATTTGTGAACGAGAGATGAAAATTGAGCACATTCTTCTTTAACTACCAAAAGTTTGCGTTCAATACTATTTAAAACTCTGTAAGTCTCACCACCATCTTGAATGCTCATATTTCGGTGATGAGACGAAACATCTAATGTCGAAAGTAGATCGCCGGGATTTTTACAGCTTAAGTTTAGTTCTCGACAACGATAATGTTCAAGCAAGCTTGTCGAACTAAAACCATAACAGACGCCGATTCCATCTTGCGATTTAATGGGAGTGTTGGGAGTAATTTCTCTGACTGTCCCTGCTCTATCACGATAATCCCCGCCCGCTGTTTGGTATGGAGAATTTGCATAGACATTTAATGGAAGCATGAAGAGAAAAAAATATTTCATTTTTTATACCTCTTCACTAAATCCCATGAATCAATAATAATTCCGTTTGCGATTTCACAGTAATCATATTGATTCATCTTTTTATCTTCTAAGATAAGACTGCTACCACTCATCGATTGGCAAAGAAGTGATGCTGGATTTCCAGCATAACCAGTCTCTTTGACTTCCTTTTTATTTTTAAATCGATCATCAATGAGCATTAAGCATTTCTTTCCAGATTGAGAACACTTTTTTGAAACGCTCATTTTTTCGAAATCAAAAAACTGTAATTGTTCTGGACGTCCCTCGTAACTTTTTTTGAAAAGTGTCTTCTCACCTGCCATCGCAGGTTGCGAATAAAAAATCACAATATGGACTAATCCATAAAAAAGGTACTTCATACTCTTTATTATCGGCTAAATGGCTAAATAACTTGACCGCCATGGTCCGACATCTAACCCGCTAGATTTAGATGCCCGTTTATGAAGAAAACGTCATTAGGATTTGACCTATGTTGAGACTAGACTAGCGGTATGAAAACAATTCTCATTGTAGAAGACGATTTATCCATACGCCTTGGGCTTGAAGACCTCCTCACTATGGAAGGCTATAAAGTACTCACCGCCGAGAATGGATTGAAGGCCTTACAAACATATGCCTTAAGCCCACAAATCGATTTAATCATGCTGGATCTCTCAATGCCAGTGATGACAGGGCATGCTTTTTTAAATGAATTTGAGAGACGTTACGGGCCTGATAAGACTCCTATCGTTGTTATGTCTGCAGGCAGTGATGATCAGTTCCCGCGTAATCATCCGCCGGAACGTAAGATTAAGAAGCCAGTGGATATCGAGGTGCTCTTGTCAGTCGTCGAACAAACCCTAACTGCTAAGGTTTAGATTCAAATATAATTTTTTTTTCAACTGTAACCAAATCCGCTGATTTTCTTCTTTGATGAAATTTCCAGGCGCGGGCCATTTTCAATGCTTCTTCATCTAAAATATTTGAACCACTACTTTTAATTATTTTTTGTTCTTGAGAGAACCCTTCTGGAGTCACTTTCACTTGAATAATGACTTCGCCTCTCTGGATTTCTTGGACGATACCTGGTGCTGCTCTTTTTAAAATTGTGGTGCCATAGGATTCGATGATTCCTGTATTTCCTACTTCGGCTCCGGTACCATCCCCGTGAATGCCTTTAACATCTATGGCCTCTGAAGAATTCAACGTCACACCTGTCAGTGAACCGACGAATTGTTTTTTCGTTGAAGAATCTTTTTGCTCGAAACGATAAAAACCAATAACGATGAGACTATGTAGAAGGAGGGCAATAATGAGACTGATGCCAAAATGAGTGGATAAAGAATGTGGATGTTGAATTGTTTGATTCATCACTCAACGCTAGCAATGAAAAATCCTGAACTCAAGGAATGGCGAGAATGTCTTGAATGGCCGAAATAAATTGATCAATTTCGGACTGCGTAGTCTCAAGTCCAAAACTAATTCGAATGGCCTCAAGAACTTCGCTATCTTTTTGACCAAGTGATAAAAGAACATTGCTTGGCGTTTTTTTTGTAGCGTTACAAGCTGATCCAACTGACAGTCTGATTCCTTTTTGATCCAGCTTTTGGAGAAGAAATTTACCCTGCACGCCAGGGAAGGCAACATTTAAATTAGATGGTAGACGGTTTTCCAGACTTCCGTTCAGTCGCATTTCCGGGCAAACACTTTTTAACTTTTGATAAAGATACATTTGGAGATTGCGCATTTTTTCTAAAT
>CBIHOP010000166.1:0-7321 GCA_966211385.1 uncultured Bacteriovorax sp. | reverse complement strand
TTGGGCGTTATCCGTCAACATGCAGTTTTGTTTATTGTTTCCGTTCATCTTTAAATGGCAGAAGTCTGAATCAAAAATCCAAATTGCGCTCATTCTTCTCGCGTCTTTTTCCATCGTCTACAGGGCCATTCTTGCTTTGAAAGGGTGGGGAAGCACGAGTTATCTTTATAATTCATTTGAAACAAGAGCGGATGCGCTTTCGCTGGGGGCACTCTGTGCTTTTTGGCAAACTAAAGAAAGTTCGCAAATGTTTATCCGCTTTTTAAAACGGCCGCTGATGATTTTGTTAAATGTAATGACGATCTTTTTATTAGGCCGCTTAGATCTGACGGACAGATTTGTTTTTGGCCAGCCTCTGATGGCCTTAGGTTATTGTGCGCTTATCATTCAAGTTAATGGATGGCATTTTTCAATTTTATCAAAGGTGCAGTTCAAAATGATCTCCCTTTTCTGTTTGTGGTTCTATCTCTTTCATCCGTGGGGATTGGCGATAGGAAAAAAACTTCCACTACCACTTTTTTTGCAGACGATTGGTGGTGCACTTGTTTTAGTTTTAATTTTTGGATTTTTTTATTGGGCGAGAAATCTCTGGCGCGAACAAACGACAAAAGTTGTTGAATCAGGGATGGAGAGACTAAAATAAAAAAGGCCAATCTGTATTTACTTACGGACTGGCCTTTCATAATTGGTGGGTCAACCGGGACTTGAACCCAGGACCACCCGGTTATGAGCCGGGAGCTCTAACCAACTGAGCTATTGACCCAATAATGGTACAAAACAGTCTGAATGGTATCCCCTGGAGGCCCTTTTTTCAATCATAAAGATTGAAGACGAATGCTTTCTGCCTTAAACTTTTCCTCATGATAAGAGCTTTTTTCATTCTTAGCGCTGCGGTGATTCTGCAGTCATTTGTCCTTGTTTCAACGGCCGAAGCAAAAATTGGACTCAAAGTGAGTTTGATTTATAAAAAAGGTATTGGAAAAGGATTCTTCCTTTCAACTGAACAGCACAGTATTCAGCAAGTGGATGATCGCGAACAAGTGATGATTCAAATGAAAAATGGGATTAAGGCCGATATCTCTGCCTTCTATGTTCAAAGTGTTCACGAGTACGGACCATCTGGTTTTGTTCGTATTAAAGGTGACCTCTATAATGTTCAGGGTAAAATCGTAAAAACGCTGAATGAGCCGAACCTCGATATTTATCTTGGTCAGACAAAATCTATTACCCACGTTGAGCGTAATGCTGAACAAATAGAAATCATCATCACACCAGTTTCGCTTTAAGGATTTCTTCGCATGACAAAAGATCGCGCTGACAAAGTTTTAGTTGAGGCCGGTCTAGTCAGCACTCGTTCGCAAGCTTCTCTTCTTATCGAAGAGGGAGTCGTTTTTTATCAAGACAAAAAAGTTGAAAAAGCTTCACAGCAAGTTGAGGCCAATGGTTTAGAAGTGAGAAAAGAGACACAGTATGTATCTCGAGGAGCACATAAAATGGAAGGAGCACTCGCACGTTTTGGAGTAGATGTGAAAGATCTTGTTGTCGCCGATGTTGGAGCTTCAACTGGTGGTTTCACGGATTACATTTTAAAAAATGGCGCTAAAAAAGTTTATTGCATTGATGTTGGTCATGATCAATTGGCCGCTTCATTAAAAAATGATCCTCGAGTGGAAAATCACGAAGGCGTAAACATTAAATTTCCATTTGAACACAAATAAAAAGTCGACCTTGCAGTCGTTGATCTTTCTTTCATCTCTTTAAAGCTGGTCTTAAAAAATATATTTGATCTCGTTAAACCAAATGGGAAAGTCATTGCATTAGTTAAACCTCAGTTTGAAGTGGGCCCATCGGGTGTCGATAAAAACGGAATTGTAAAAAGTGAAGGACATCGCTTAGTCATGCTTCACGAATTAAAAGAATGGTGCCGCTCACAAGGGTTCGCTGTCAGTGGACAATGTGATTCACCTATACTGGGAAAAAACGGCAATAAAGAATACTTTTTTTATTTTGATAGAGGCGCTAAATGAAGAGTCTATGCGTATTTTGTGGATCAGCTCCTGGAAAATCTCCCGAGTATGTAGCTCTCGCTCGTCGCTTGGGTGAAATGCTCGCTGAAAATAATGTAACTCTCGTTTATGGTGGAGCCACTATTGGCGTGATGGGCGCAGTTGCAGACGGCGTCCTCAATAAAGGCGGAAAAGTTATCGGTGTCATCCCTCAATCACTTGTTGATTACGAGATTGCTCATCCGGGTCTCACTGAACTCCATGTCGTGAGTGGCATGCATGAAAGAAAGGCCATGATGTATGAGTTGTCTGATGCCTTCATCTCTCTTCCTGGAGGAATGGGAACACTGGATGAAATGTTTGAAATCCTCACCTGGGCCCAACTTAAATATCACAACAAACCTTGTTACATTCTTAATCAGACGGGATTTTTTGACTCACTGCTGTCTTATTTGAAACACGCTCATCAAGAAGGATTTATCAAAGAAGCGCACATGGAACTTCTAAAAGAAATAAAAGATGTCGAACAACTCCAGAATCTGCTGGGAAAGTGATTGTTTCGCAGGGCTTAAAAAATTGCCAAGCTTTTGAAAATACCCTATAATTTCATTTTCAAACGACATAGAATTTTTTCGCGATCGACGGGAGAGTCATGACTAGATTGATTGTTTTTTTAAGTGTTCTTGTAGGATTCATTTTTGCTCTAGTGATGTTCTCTTACAATTCACTTCCGGTGAACAACGAAAAATTCGACATGAAAAAAACAGCGGACGCTTACCACAGTCACACTGAAATGGTTGCGCACCTGATGGCACCAAAAGAAAAGAAAGCTGAAGAAGAAGAAGTGTTTGCAGAGTATGCACCAGTTGTTGATCTCAACACTCCTCAACTTGTAAGCGGTCACAAACTTTATAATCAATGTATTTCATGTCACGGTAAAGGTGGAGAAGGTAAAACTTCCCAGAAAGCTCCTTTCATCGGTGGACAGTTTGATTGGTATATCGAAAAACAACTTTCAGACATGAAAGCTGGAACACGTATCAACGTGGCGATGAATCCAATCGTAAAAGGTCTATCTCCTCAAGACATTAAAGATGTTGCGGCTTACGTTTCTAAGCTTCCTTGGAAAAAAGAAATTCCAGGACAAGCTCCAGCGACATCTGAGCCAGGTACAAATCAGCCAGCGCAATAATGCCTCTTTATTCTTTTAAAGGAATCAATCCAACAATCGGTGCTGGAGTATTCGTTGCTCCCAGTGCGGACATCATTGGAAAAGTGGTTCTCGCAACTAATGTGAACATTTGGTATCAATGTGTAGCTCGTGGTGATGTTAATACAATCACTGTTGGAGAGAACACAAACGTTCAAGATCTCTCTATGCTTCATGTAACTAAAGACTGGCCTCTCATCATTGGAAAAAACGTGAGCATCGGTCACAGCGTAACTCTACATGGCTGTATCGTTGGTGATTCATGTTTAATAGGAATGGGCGCGGTCATTATGGATGGGGCAGAAATTGGCGCAAATAGCGTGGTCGCTGGTGGAAGTGTTGTTCCTCCAGGGAAAAAATATCCGCCAGGCTCAATGATTATGGGAAATCCCGCTGTCGTGAAAAGGCCACTAACAGCGGAAGAAATGAATCAATATGGCAATCACTACAAAGCTTATGTTCTTTATAGAGAAGAATATCTCGATCCTACACTGGTAAAAAAACTTTAATACTTAACAGCGCATCCGTATGGTTTGAACGAACTGACTGTTACCGGTTTGTTGTTCATGGCCGCATCCAAAGTCATGCTCACAAAATTTTTTGATGAAGGAATATCTTTTGGATCGTACGAAGGTTTATCATCTATCGCGCCTGCGAAAAGAACTTTTTGGTTCGGATCAAGAATGAACATATGTGGAGTAGTCTTTGCTCCATAGAGTCTTCCTACTTTTCCATCAAAATCTTGAAGGACGGTTGTTGGATGTGCACCTAGCGCTTTCTTGGTTGCGAGCGCTTCAGTTGGTGACTCGTGACCTTGTTTTCCTGCAGCTGAAGAATTGATTGTCAGCCAGATAACATTTTTTCCCGTGTATAACTTTTGGAGGTTCTGCATATTGTTGCTTCCATAATGTTTTCTCACAAAGGGACAATCTTTGTTAAACCATTCAAGCACAACATAACTTCCTTTGAAGTTTGAAAGCTTCTGAACTTTATTTTCATAATCATTGAGAGTGAAATCGGGTGCTGTTTGTCCTGGTGTAACTTCTGCTGACAAAAGCGTTGACCATAGGAATGCGAGAGTAAAAAGTTTTTTCATTTGATTCCTCCTGAATAATGACTGAACCAGATTAGGATAAACGCCTTTTGTCTCAAACAAAAGTGTCTAAAAGTTAGACAGTTGAGTGTACGAACTGCTAACGGCCCATAAATTTTAGTTCTGCTTAGCACTTGAAAGTATTCAGGAAGGATAAGGCATGAAAGTTGCTCAATTTGCATTACTATTATTGTTTTTTTGGCGAGGCCTTTATGCTTCATCTCCTGATTGCATCTGTACTCGCACTGGTTATGGCCGTTTCTCCTTGGGCAGCTTTTGCTCAAGAGATCGATATGAAGCGTGCCGATTATCTCATCAAAAAATACAACACCTCATATGAAAAACCTAAATCGTGTCCACTAGCTTCAAAAAAGTTTTCAGATCTTATTGCTAAGACGGAAGCCATTAAAGGCATTCTAAAAAGCAATTGTATGAACAAAGAAAACGACAAGATGAGCGAAGTCTTAACGTCGATCAAGGAGATCCAGGAAGAACTAAAAAATAAAAATATGGTTTCTAATTCTTCTAATTCGGTTGGAAATTTACTTAATCAAATTAACGGTTCGTCTACAACATCTTCAAACTCAACATCATCTTTAAGTGGTTTAAAATTTTCAGCATTGTTCTCAAACATCACAACAATGTTTAAAAAGAACCAATGTAACATGGATGATGGCCGAGTCTTAGAAATGACTGCCGATCTTATTTACGATTCAACTCAACTGGGAGTTCTCGCAGGTAATGAGCTTGGTCTTGTCGTTGCGGGCGCGGGATTTCTTGTTTCCTCAGCATTGAGGCTTATTGATCTCATCTTTAAACAAAGATTCGACTTTGATAAAACAGCTGATCGTCAGTCATTCATCAAATTAAATTGTTCATTTTATGAAATTCGTCGCGAGCTCGATCTAAATGGTGTTTTTGATTTAGAGACAAATTCTTCACGAGAGGATTTCCGCGATATTAAAGTCATTACAGAATCAGTGAGTAAAGAAATCAAACGAATTGAAGAGGAGACAACAAATCTCTCTAAAACTCATGAAGAAATGGATCGGAAGGAATTCAATGATAAAATCGGTAACCTCAACGACTTTAAGAAAACATTGAATCGCATACATGGATACATGTTGTCTGGAATTACAGCCACTGAAATACCTTCTGAAACTCAAAAACTACTGATGATGTCGAAATTAGCGCAAGACTATGACGTTCTAGTGACTCAATTCTCTTTTTACAAAAGTCTTGGCTTAAGTTCGATTCCAATGCTTGATTCGCTCTTTTTAAATGAAATGAAAATTTTTGATTCGCTCAATGAATCAGCTTTTACCGAGACGCTGAATCTTTCCGCGAAAGAATTCAATGATAATATCAGGGCAAAAATCCTCTTTCATATCATCCGAATCAACGATGACATTGCTAAAAAAGAAGTAAAGTTAGCTGAAGGAAGTGTAAAAGTTAAAAAAGAAGCTGCAGCTGCTTTAGATAAGAAAAAAGCCGAACTGGCGTTCAAGCTAGTTGAGTTAAATAAAGTTCAGACCCGCTTGGGTAACATTGTCTCTCCGGCCGAATATTCAGGGCTTGACGATGGTTCTGAAAATTTAGTCGCGATTTTAGATAACCACAAAAACATCTCAACTCAGATCTATGGAGAATGGGGAGAGAAATTCTTAAAATATGCAACATTAAGAAGTAGCGATGAATCGAAAGAGTTCGCAGAAAAAGCGGCTCGTTTCAGAAGTAACTATAGTGATATCATCACTAAGAATAAACCTGAGAAAGTTTCCCTTTCTTACTTATGTCAGGATGCTCAGCGATTGAGACTCTTATACAAAAATGCAGACAGTATCGTTCAGGAAGGTTTTGATTTTATCGTGACGAATAAAGATATCATTCATACTGATGCAAAAAATCATTATAACCGCGAATTAAATGAAGAGCGTAATGCCGGAAATGCGGTTAATTCTATAGAGCGCATTCAACGTCATTATAAATCAGCAGTGCTGGCCGTGAGAAAAATTAAAGGTGAAGCCATCGATCCAACAGAAGAAGCCACTTATCTTCAAAGATCATTCTTAGGTGGAACATATATTGGCCGAGCAATGTTGGATGTGACGAGTGCGAAAATCGAAGCTCGATTAATACAGGAAATCTATGATCGAGTTAATTGCCAGAAGACGCTTGCGGATGAATTGCATTAAGGGCAACTGTCTCGCCATCGCAAATTTTCTGAGCAACATGAGTGAGGACATTATCAAATTGATCTCGGGTAATATTCTCGTCAACCACGATTGGCTCACCAATGACGACGATGATTTTTGTAAAAGGCTTTGGTACTCGAAATTGATCCCAACTTTTAGTGAACGTCCAATAGTTTACAGCATAAGCCGAGAGAGGAACTATGGGCACTTTTGCTAATCGGGCGATTTCGACAATGCCAGGCTTAACAACTTTTGACGGACCTTTAGGCCCATCAACCGTAATGGCCCCAGGCAATCCACTTTTTAATTTTTTTACAATTTCAATGACGGCTTTTTTTCCACCACGAGTGGAACTTCCTCTGACTGGTTTATGGCCGAATTTTTCACATGTCACTGCGACCAGTTCACCATCTTTTGATTCAGAAACAACCATGGTGTAACTTTCTTCCCCGGTCGAGTGGGAGAGCATTGTCCCAATGAGATTCTGATGCCAGCAAGCATAGATATAACTTCCAACTGGGCTTTTGCTTTTTGCTAATTCCTTATTCGCTTTTCCAATAAACTGATAGCGATAAGTGAAATTCAGGAGACGAATAAAAAGGTAGAGAATTTCTGAAATGATTCTAATTTTCACTTATTCAACATCCGTGCGAAACCATCCCGTTAGGGAGTAGCGGTCATCCATTGTCTCAAGAACTTCGTGATAAATTTTATCACTTAAAAAGCATACCATTGTTCCCGCTTCAGGTTTAATTTTTGTTTCAATAACGTTTGGCTCATCACGTTTGTAAATCACGAGTTCGCCTCCATTTTGAGG
>CBIHOP010000165.1:0-7328 GCA_966211385.1 uncultured Bacteriovorax sp. | reverse complement strand
TATTATCCAGTCATTCAAAACTTATGTCAAACTAAGGTAATGGATATAAAGAGAGCAATCACCTTTTTCTATTGCGGGATTCTTTTAATTGCAGTCTTGCTGCAATTATTTATTTCTACACCTAATCTTCCCCGCTTCGCGCTTCTGGGCGGATTTGCTATTAGGATGAACCCATATAACTTAGAAAAGAGTTACACTCGCTATAACATCTATGCCCTTTCTTCGAATAACGAGATTCGCGAAATTAGAAGCTCTTCACTAATGGAGCCTACCTTTCCCGTCTATTTGCTAGGTAGTTTTAAATATTTTTATCGTGAGAAAACAACGATGCCTCTCCATCATGAAATCGCCAAGCGTTTCTGTAAACTTATTGAAGAAAAGGAACACTTTAAAGCTGATCAACTAGTCATTAAATACATGAAGGATAATCGTCAGGTGGCAAAAGAATTCAAATGCTAAAAAAAATGTTAACAATCGAAAGAATAACTTTTCTCTTTCTGAGTTTTTATTTTCTTGGTCATTTCATTTTTTATAAATGGATCGCTTTCACCATTAATTCTTATCTCGCTTACGCAATTTTGATTCTAGGTTTAGTGTCCAGTCTTTATAACTTGTATCGTATGCACTGGTTCTCTCTACTATTACAATTTATTGTCTGGTCTTCACTTACACTCCTCAATCCATTTGTGTCCTATGTTTCCTACCCAATCATGTCCGTCCTGCTTTTTTTAATATTCGCTGAGCATTTTTTTGAAGATAAAAATAAAAAAATTGTTTTCATGGCTTCACTTTTATTCATTACTTTTCACTATACCTATATTGGCCTCCATAAACTTCTTAACCCTGCCTGGATGAATGGTTCTATTCTTCATCAACTTATAGTCGTTTCACCTGAGTTTATTTTTTTAAAAAAATTAGCAAATGTTAAATGGTTGCCAGTCACCTTTGCTGGATTTACGGCCAATTTAGAAAAATTCTGTTTGTTAATTATCTTTAATAAAACCAGAAAATTTATCATCATCTTTTTGCTGATCTTTCATGTCTCCATTATGTTGTTACTGGAACTCTTTACCCTCACCACTCCTTATCTTCTACTACTCGCCTGGCTCTGGATTCATAACGACGACCTACGTGTAAAACCTGCACACACTTGACTCTTTTGGCTAAAAAGCTGATAAAGCCTTTACCGAGAAGAGGGAATCATCGCTGGCCATAAATAGGGTTAAACTTGTTTATGACGGGAGGAAAGTCCGGACACCACATGGCAACGTAGCGGGTAACGCCCGTCCATCGCAAGGTGAGGACAAGTGCAACAGAAAGTATGTACAGGTAATGCTGTAGTGAAACCAGGTAAACTCTACGTGGTGCAAGCCCAAATAGGCGAAATTGATCCAGCAATGGATCTAGGAAGGGCCACTTCCGAAGGTCGCGGGTAGGGTGCTCGAGCTTGTCAGCAATGACAGGCCTAGATGAATGATGATTGCAAACAGAATCCGGCTTACCCCTCATCTCGGTTTTTTTCATTTGTTTTTTTTACACTGCGGATAGATTTTTTCTCAGGTCTTTGTTAGGTTCCATCCAAGTTTTAATCATCCTTGGAGCCACTATGAAGAACTCTTTAATTGCCCTGTCATTACTAGTTTCTTTCAATGCATTTTCAAAAGATAAAGCTTTAACGTGTAACGATCAAAACAGCCATGCTGTTTATAAACTGACAGTGACTGAAGATCTTAAAAAACTTCAACTTGTAACATTGGTTGGTGATTCATCTGTTCTTTCTGCTGGTTCAAAACCACTTAAATATCAAGAAGGCGAATCAGCTGAAGATTCAGCTCTTTATGCTGGTAAATTAAACAACTCATTGAGCGTTGCTGTTCACTTAGATGCCAAAAGAGCTCTGTCTTTAAGACAATATGAAGTTCTGGAAGTTTTCGTTCAGTACCAAGCTGAAAGAAATGCTAACCTTGGACTCTCTACTGTTTTCTTGTGTACTAATAACTAGATTTTTTTCAACGCTTTAATTGAAGACGTTGAGAGATTTAACTGCTCGTCGTAGGTTTTAAATTGATACTGATGCGAGCAGTGAGATTTTCCCGCTAATTTTTTAAATTCATCCATCGACATCTTCACAATGTGATTTTCTATTGAATATTTTGTAATCCCACCTTTAATTATTTGCGTGTCTTTGAAAGTCTTTTTCGTTTTGAGACGTGGATATTGAACAAGTGTTTCATCGTTTGTTTCGAGGATAAATGTCGGCAACTCCCATTGACCAGCTAGCCATTCGCTCTCTGCTTTTTTATAAAAAAGAAATTTCTTCTTTTCACCAGCAACAACAACACGCAGAAGTTTAATATACAGATCTTCTTTGATGGCCTTAGCACCTTCCACTGGAAAGTTTAAAGGCTCTCCCGACTTGAAAGCGACACAATCACTTTTGAGCGGACACAATGTGCAGGAAGCTTTTCTTGCCTGACAAATAATTCGTCCAAGATCCATAAACGCTTCGTTCAAAGCTCTGGGTCCTAATGCTTCTATGTCATTAACAATTTTCTTCTGCTTGAATGATTCTGAAATTTCTTTTTGCAGCTTCAATCCTTTCTCTGATTGAAAACCATAAAAACGTGCCAGCACTCTTTCTAAATTTGCATCTACTGCCAACCCTCTTTTGTCCGCTCCAATGGCCACCAGTGCATTCGCCGTGTATGGGCCAACTCCCTTCAAAAGACTAAGCTCTTCAATCGTCGTCGGGATTTTTCCCTGAAACTCTTCCACGATTTGAATGGCAATATTACGCAAGTTTCTTGCACGTCGATAGTATCCGAGCCCTTTCCAGGCAATACAAACTTCTTCTTCAGAAGCTTTCGCTAATTTTTGTATCGTTGGATAGAGTTTTAGAAATCTTTCAAAATGATTGAGAACCGTTGAAACAGTTGTTTGCTGTAACATAATTTCTGAAACGAGAGTGCGATAAAGTGAACGCTCTACTCTCCATGGTAAATGAGAGTATTGAGACTCAGACCACTCGATTAGATTGCTGAAAAGTTTTTTCGACATAAGCTACTATAGCTTAGTCACACACCTTTGAGAATTCTTTTGCGTATTCAATCAGGTCTTTTGAAGTGAAAGGTTTGACACCATCTCCTTGCATTTTTGCGCCGTTAGATTCGAGAAGTTCTTTTAACGCTGGTGAAAGTTCATCGACATCAGTGATAAGAAGTAAATGTTTAGCTTTTGATCCCCTTATCCATTCAACTAATTTTTTTTCATTATTGGTCCCGTGACTCAAACAAACAGTTGAATGATCACCCACTTCTTTTAAACCTGTATTGTAAACAGAGAATCTCGCTTTACCTGGACACGCAGTTAAAACATTTGTCATAAACGTCCTGCGCGCGCATGTCGTTTGGTCTCTGCTGTAATCTACTTCGCGTAACGATGACGATATATCAATCCAAATTTCTGTTTCGGCCGGTGCTTGATCTGGTTTTTCCTGACCACAAAAAATATCGAAGTGATTATTTTTATCACAATTAATAAGTGAAGTTTCTAATGCATTAAAAGTTTTCACTTCATTAGGTTTTTCTTCCAGCTGTACGCGAGGTTTCTCAGGTGTTTTTTCAATGTAACCTAACTGTGGATGAAAACATCCGTCTCCCATTGGTACACATTTCTCTTCGGCCTGGGCTGTGAAAGCGGCCATCTTTACTTTTTCTAATTGATCCAGATGTCGAAGCAAGGAAGTTGCTCTTTCAGGAGAAAGAAAAATCATTTCAATTTTTTGGGGAGTGGCCCACAGAGAAGCTGAATAAAAAAATATTATGAAAGCGATTGCTGATCTCATATATCCATTCCCTTCATCTTGAAATATTGGAAGAGGTTGTTTCCAAGATCGACAATCAAATCTCTTTCTTCCAGTTTCATATTTAGAAAATCATTCATGAAAGCTTTTTGTCTTGGAGTCAGGCTTTCTAATTTTTCTCGAATACTGTTTGTCGCTGAAGTTTTTGCGTTTGTTTTTTCTTCAGCGGGTTTTGTTTCTCTTCTATCTCCGGTATTCTCACGACGTTCAATAGTTTCAGTTGCAACTTGTGGATTGGCCGGATCAAAATCTGCATCCTGCAATTCATCTTTATAAAACTTCACCAAACGAACAAATCGTTCAGCAAAATCCTCTTCGACAAAATCAATCATCTCATGGAGAGGAATATTTAGTTTGGCCGTGATTTTAGCAATCAACTGAGGATTGAGTTCGGTTGATTTCTGCGAGAGAAATCTACTCATAGTAGAAACACCTACATCCGTCTGCTCGGCCAAGTCCTTCTGAGACATCGCTCCTCGCATCTGCATGTACTTTCTCGTTACTCCGAGGAACATCTCTACTTTGTTGCGCTTAAATTCGGCCATAATTGCGATCCCGTTAAAAAATTGCAGCTAATTGCTTGAAACATTTATCGGCATGCAAAAATATTTCTTGATGCAATTTTATTACTTGACGCAATTGGTCTAATTTGATATTCTAGACCCACCAGAAGGCTTTTACGGGCCTTAAAAATGAGGAGCCGCCACCATGATGACCCTTACTTATTTTATTCAAGATGTATTCACAAATAAGACTGTGGAATTGGGTGAAGAGGCTTACCAAACGATTGAAAACACTACAATTTCAGCGAAGAACTACAAAGAATTAACGATCTCTGGAAGCCTTTTAAAAGACGTTGTTTTTGAAGAAGTGATCTTTGAAAATTGCACGTTCTTTGGATCTCAACTAGTTAACTGCTTATTCATCAACTGTTTGTTTATCAATTGCAAGTTTCAATTTACAAAGGTTTACGACTGCAATTTTGAATCGACAAGTATGGAAAATTGCATCTGGGGTAAGACAACGGTGAAGGAAACGGAGCTCATCGCTTCTGAAAATACGAATTCCTTCTCGTTTGAATCAGAGGGCCTCGGAATGACCAGAACAATGAATCTCAACGAATTTTTAACAATGACTGCCTGATTTCATAGAGCAATCAACGAACTCCCTCATGGATCTCTGATCACGGCAATCTATTCATAATTGTCGAGGGACAAGCCACGCTTACTTACTGGAGATGATGGAATACTCTCTTTTAAGCGCCCCACTCTACCGACGCTCGAGGTGCAAGCTTCATCGCTTGTGCCTTGAGCACCATCTTTAAAATGATTTAGGATTTACGGTAAAAACAACCAACGGATTGAGTGTTTCTTCTTGAGGCAATGACAACTTGATGAGCGACTTCAACAGCGTTTCTAAGCCCAATGAGATTATCCATTAAGCAAGCATCACGATAGAAACGATTCACTTCATCACCTAATTCACTGATCATAACTTCTGCGCGAGCAAGACGATCTTTTGAACGTGTGAGACCAACATAGTTCCACATGGTCTGTTTTAACGTTAGCCAGTCTTGATGAATAAGGGCCGTATCAACTTCATCAGTCCCATCAACCCAATCTTTAATTTTAAGTGATGAATATATTTCTTCTTTATCCACATTTTTAATGATGTCGTTAGCGGCGAAATATCCAAACGTCATACCTTCTAGCAATGAAGTTGAAGCAAGACGATTGGCCCCATGAAGTCCTGTACAGGCAACCTCACCAACTGCATAAAGATTTTTAAGTGTTGTAGCGCCTTTTAAATCCGTCTTTACACCACCACAAGTATAGTGAGCAGCTGGAACAACAGGAATAAGTTCTTTTGTCATATCCACACCGTTTTCAAGACAGTGTTTATAAATCGTTGGGAAACGATTTATCGTCCACTCAGCATTTTTGTGAGTGATATCCAGATAGACACAGTCACTCTGGCTCTCGATGATTTCTTCTGCAATCGCACGGGCCACAACATCACGTGGAGCAAGCTCCATGTCTTTATGGTACTTCTTCATGAAACGTTCATTCTTGCTGTTAACAAGATAACCACCTTCACCACGAAGAGCTTCACTAATTAAGAAACGTCTATGAGTGGCACCACCGTAAAATGTGGTCGGATGGAACTGAATAAATTCCATATCTGTCAGAACAGCTCCAGCACGTTTGGCCATCGCATGACCATCACCTCTTGCGCCCTCTGAATTAGAGTGGTGAAGATAAAGAGAACCAATTCCACCAGTCGCAAGAATAGTGAATTTTGCGAGAACTTTTTTAACTTGTTTTGTCTCTTGATCAAAGAGATATGCACCTAATACTTTATTATCTTCGTAGCGCTGTTGAATTGTCGTTCCATGGTGAAGCGCTGTCAGTAAATCAATCGCAGTATGTGAAGTTAAGAAAGTCACATTGGTGAAGTTTTCTTTTAGATAATTTAAAAGCGTAATCTGAATATCTCTTCCGGTAAAATCCCCACGATAGAGAATTCTAGGTGTCGAATGAGCGGCTTCTTTCGTAAATAGCAATTCACCATTTTCATTTCGTTCAAAATTCGAATGCGCTTTATTGATTAAGAGATCTTCTAAGATCGCACTTGATTCATAAGCAACGAGCTTTGCTGCTTCAAGCGAAGATGTTCCAGCAGAAGCTGCGAGAATATCTTTTACGAGCGATTCTTCCGATCCCTTCGCATAAATAATTCCACCTTGGGCCCAAACTGTATTTGTATTGGTAGGTTCTTTTTCACGAGTCGCAATGGCAACTTTCAAACCTTTCTCAGCAAGTCTTGCCGCTGAAGAAAGTCCCGCAATACCTGTACCTAAAATGAGGACGTCGTATTCGAGATTCATGACTCTAGTCCTTTTATTTTCATTGAAAGATCTACATGAGGAGCACTATGAGTAAGCGCGCCGATACTAATAGCATCAACCCCATCCAACAAATAACTTTTTACATTATCAAGCTTTACTCCACCGGAAATTTCAAAAGTCATTCCTGGTTTTTTCAGTGCCACAGCTTGTGGAATGTCTGTGGGAGAAAAATTATCGAGCATGATGTGCTTGATTCCAAGATCAATGGCTTTTCTCAATTCATCCAGAGAATGAATTTCAACAATTGTGTTTTGATAGAATGTTTGCATCGACTGAAAATGGGCCCATGCTTTTTCCAAACCACCAAAAAAAGTTTTGTGATTATCTTTAATCATCCATGCATCTGATTGCGAGAAGCGATGATTGTAAGCCCCTCCCATTCGAACAGCATATTTTTCTAGGACTCTTAATCCCGGAGTTGTTTTTATTTTATCAAGAAAATTTACAAAACAAACATTTGCAGCATATACAAATTTAGAACTAAAACTTGAAATTCCGCTTGTTTGCTGAAGAAGGTTTAAGGCGACACGCTCACCTGAGAGGGCAATATGAAATGGA
>CBIHOP010000164.1:0-7442 GCA_966211385.1 uncultured Bacteriovorax sp. | reverse complement strand
TTTTGGTTCTAGCTTTTCAGCTTTCAATAAAAGTTCTAATGAAAGCTTTATATTCCCTTCATATCGCGCTTTAAGAGCAGCCTGAAGAAGGGCATCTGCCGTTTCATTCTTCTCAATTGTAGTTTGAGCATTGGTTTGAGCGTAGACGCTTACGCTTGATAATAAAAAAGAAAGTGCTAGCAATTGAACTTTCATTAAAGACTCCAAAAGGACTTATTAATGAAAGCATTTTAGCCTAACGAAAAATTTATGGATTAAACCATGAAATAAAGTGTTCTAAGAGGGGGGAAGTGTCTAAAAAATAGACAAAACATCCCCTCTACATCTATGGGAAATTATATATTTATCGCAATAGTTTTTTCGTCATCTTCTACAACTTCAGCTGAACCATTAACAAAAAAATCAGTGAGCGTTGCTCGCAGGTTATTTACGCTCCCGTCTTTATTATCAAGGCTGATAATACTAAGATTACGATTTACAAAATGAGATGTCGTTGAATAAAAGCCAGGTGTGTGACCATTATGCCAGATGTGAATATCTCCATCCTTTTTCTGGACATGAACACCAAGCCCATAGCCGTTTTTAAATGGCGTAATCATCATCTTGTAAGATTCAGCATTGATAATTTTGTTATTCGAGTAATTTCTCAACCATTTAAGCATATCTTCCGCTGTTGAATAAACAGAACCTGCAGTTTGCACCCATGATAAATCGAAACCTTCAAAAGCCTGGTAGACGTCACTGGAAATTTTGATGTGCCCTTTTACCGGAGAAATATCTTCAAATCGATCAACGTGTCCTGTATTGGTCATTTGTAGAGGTTTAAAGATCATATTCTTTAATTGTGTTTTCCACGAAGCATGGCCAACATTCTCCAGAATTTTACCTGCAAAAATATAATTTGAATTTGTGTAATGAAAACGCGATTGCGGATCAAAGATTAGGGGATAGTCAGTAATAAAATTCATAATATCCTGAAGTGATGTTTTTTTATCAGGCTGAACACTTTCCCAGAATTTTTTCTTTTGCGTGTAATTGATCATTCCACTTGTATGATTGAGAAGATCTTTAACTCTAATGAGATGGTAAGCACCAGGCGCCTTTATGTAATCGGTTATTGGATTTGAGATATCCAATAATCCATTCTCCTGCCATTTCAAGAGGGCCATCGCGACCATTGCCTTGGTATTTGATCCAACTTGAAAAATATCATCGCGTTTAATCTTGTCTTGTTTTTTCAAGTCTCGAAAACCGAACGATTCATAAAAAAGAATCTTATCTTTTTCTGCTGCTAGAATGACACCGCTGAATTTCTTTTTAATCAAATAAGCTTTTAGTTCATCATTGTTCGAAATAGTTAATGCGTAGGAGTTAAATGTCATCAGGAAAAGGGAGAGGAATGTCATTACAATTTTGATCATTTTCTTTTTCCTTTGTTATGAACGACTCGGTCATGCCATTCATCTATTGATTCTTTTGGATATTCTTTAAAACTTTTATCTTTTTTACTTTTGCATGTTTTGACCCAGCTAGCTTTTGAATTAAGCATAATATGAGTGTGTTCAGGGGCAACAGGAAGACGAGTGTCGATACAGGAAGCGAAAGGATGAAAGAGGTCAGGCCATTCGGGAGAAAAGACCCAAAGATGAGAACCACAAAGAGAGCAGAAGTTTCTTTCGGCGCTTATTGCGACATAAATTTTTATATTTTTTTTGCCACGGATTTTTAAACTTTTCTTTTCTCCACTTAAATTTATACTGTAGCCGCCTCCTCCTTGAGTCTTACGGCATATACTGCAGTAACATAATTGATAGGGATAAAAATTTTTCGACTCGAAAGAAAATTGCACCGCTCTACAATGACAAGACCCTTTTATTTTCATGTCGCTCTTCTCCTAAACTGCTCGATGCAATTTTCAAACCTGCACAGGCACTTCCTAAAAACGAAAAATAGTGATGCTTGTCATAGTCTCGCAAAAGAAAATATGTTTTGATCTAAAGTGGAGACACTTATGAACATTTCAGCGACATATAAAAATCTTTCGCAAGCTAAACTCATAGAAAAGGCCTTGCAGAACCATGAAGGACACTTGGGTCCGCATGGAGAATTGATCATACATACGGGAAAACAAACAGGCCGATCGGCCGATGATAAGTATGTTGTAAAAAATGAAGCTTCCGAGAAAAAGATTTGGTGGGAAAATAATATTCGTGAAATGACCCAAGAAGTTTTTGATCAACTAACAAACGATGTTCTCGCTTATTACAAAACACAACCGGAAGTTTTCAGCAGTGAGAGATCAATAGGTCATGATGGGGACTTCAGTCTTGGAATTAAGTTTTATTCACCAAAAGCGAGTGCAGCTTTTTTTAGCGGCAACATGTTTAAAGAAAACACAGGAAAGCATAATGATGAATATACAATCCTGCATGCTCCAGGTTTTTTAATTGATAAAGAAAAATACAAAACGCGATCAGAAGTCGTTATTGTAACGTGTTTCTTAAGAAAAATAACAATCATTGCTGGAACTCACTACGCTGGTGAAATTAAAAAAAGCATGTTCTCCATTATGAATTTCCTCACACCGGATAGAGGAATACTCCCTATGCATTCTGGAGCGAACCAAAACAACAATGGTGAGAGCTTTGTCTTTTTTGGATTATCAGGTACGGGTAAAACGACACTTTCAACTGATGAAGGTTTACTGTTGATTGGCGATGATGAGCATGGTCTTTCAGATAAAGGACTTTTTAATTTCGAAGGTGGTTGTTATGCAAAAACTGCGGGTCTTTCCGATAAAACCGAGCCAGGTATTTTTAAGGCATCAACTCAATTTGGCTCCATGCTTGAAAATGTAAAGCTTTCCGAAGATCAAGCTACAGTTGATTTTTTTGATATTTCAATCACGGAAAACGGTCGCTCTAGTTATCCACTCTCTTTTATCAATGAGAGAGTATTAAACGGAACCGGATCGATCCCTAAGAATATCTTTTATCTTTCGGCAGACGCATTTGGAGTTTTACCTCCAGTCAGTCAGTTAACATCACAGCAGGCACTTGATTATTTTAAATTAGGTTATAGTGCTAAACTCGCTGGCACCGAAATAGGTATTAAAACTCCTGTGGCGACTTTTTCAACATGTTTTGGAGCGCCTTTCATGATTAGGCATCCTAAAGTCTACTCTGAGCTGCTTAAGCGCTTTGTAGAGCAATATGACATTCGTGTATGGCTTATCAATACTGGATGGTATGGCGGAAGCTATGGTGAAGGTAAGCGTTTTCCATTGGCCGTTACCAGACAAATTATTCGTGAAATTCAAAAACATAATTTAGATCAAGCAACTTTTGTGAAAGAGGAATTTTTTAATCTAAAAATTCCAACGGCGATTAATGGTGTGGATCCTAGTTTGTTGAATCCTGCCAACGTTTGGAAAGATTCCGCTGCTTATAAAAAAACAGCGAAATCTTTATCTGAAAGCTTCGAGAAAAATTTAATTAAATTGCAGTAAGGGTGATGTCCTTTACAGTAACACCTTCATCATTTGTACCGGGATCACTTGTAAATATGAAGCGGATCTCGACTTTTTTACCAGCAAGCTGGGTTAGATCAAACTGATGGTTTTCGCTACCAACGTTGCCTGATTGGTTTTTAATTAAATAGTATTCTTCACCTTCAACTTTTACTAAGACGCTGAAGAAATCGTAATTCTCTTCAGTTTTAACATTTGTGGCAAAGCTTAATTTAAGTTCCTTTTGTTCCGGCAAGTTTAAGAATAATGCAGCTTCTGCATAGACGTTAATTCCATATTGTTCATTTTTGCCAATTCGTAATTCATTATTCGTTATGTTCCAACCTTCTCCCTTGGCAGTGTGCTGACTGTAAAGACCCATGTATGCAGGTAAACCTGCACTTAAATCCACTTTAAGTTCATTAGTGTGAGTCGAGAAGAATGGAGGAACTGAACGATAGTTAACAATTTTTCTCCACACTCTTTTGTTATTTTTGTATCCCAAAATTTCGAAATCAGAGATTTCTAATTTTTTAGGGGTAAGACTTTCAGGAATCGCTAATTTTCTTCCGTCAGTGTTTGAATGTTCAACGTTAAATTTGCCGGCCGTTTTTCTTTTCGATTTAAAAACAAATGTATCAGTGCCAGTCCATTTAGCGAACACTTCTGCCTGCTGACCTAATTCAATGTCTTGTCTTTCATTACTGCTTAGTTCTACAGATGAATCATATTTTGCCGTTAAACTATTAAGTTTTTTTGTTATAGTTTTAACTTGAGCTGCAGAGGCATCATATAAATCAGATAGCCTTGGAAAAATTCTGAAGTCTGATACGACACCGACATCTTCGAGTGTTTCTCCTTTAGATTTTCCTACACGATAAGTTTGTCTCCATGAAAAGGACATTGTCTGTCTTGCGGGAAGATATCTAAATGGACCTGGATCTTTATTCTGTAGATCTCCAACCACGCTATTCCAATAGTAAACATTGGCGCCTCCAGCTCCAGTTGTTGAATCTTCACCGAATACTGTAGCGACACCTTGATCCTGCATGAGGGCCGAAAACATATCGCAAGAAGAGTAACAAGAACCGTCTGTCATTAAGGCCACAGGCTTAAAATAATATTGTCCAACTAGACCGACTTCTTTTTTACTGTGAAGGGGGATCGGTCTCGTGTAAGCCGTTCCCAGTTCAAAAGCTTCGTGCAGTGTTTTAGTGTATGGACTAGACGGTTCAATATTTTCCCACCAGTGCAAATTCGCTTCAGAGGCATTTAAAACAAAATTCAATGGCATTGGATTTTTAGGCGTGAAGAGCTGAACAAGTTTGTCAGCAAGTTCTATTTGCCCACCACCATTGCTTCTAAGATCAATAATAAGTCCATCTGTGTCTTGAAACTCTTCAACAAGAAGACGTTTCGTTTCTAGGACTAATTGTTCTACGGATAGTCTTTCGGGACTGAAACTTTCAAGGCGAAGAAAACCGAATGTTCCATATTCATTGTTAATTGTTTTATAAGTGAGAATGGGTTCAGCAGACGATTTCAATTCATCTGTTCCTACTGATTTGTTTGAATAAGTCTTTCTGAATAATTGGTTTATTTCATTCTGTGTTGTGTTTGGAGCAATGGCCTTTGTCTTATCATCTGTTTTCAAACAATCTTGAAACACACGAGTTACCCAAGGAAGTGTGACGGAATAAATTTTTCCAGTGCGTTTTTTCATCACCAGTGTCACTTCATTTGTTTCAGGTGCCAGATCGTAGCCTTGATTGAAATAAGTCAACATGCTCGCAGCATGGTTTTTCATAGCGTCTGGATTTGCTCCATTAGACTTTGGAATGTTTGCTTCAATAAGTTCAGAAATATTTTTTCCATCATAAGTAAGAACCTGATCACCTAATGAAATTGGAAATGGTGATGGCATCAGCTCCCAAATTTCCGGGTTATCTGCTATTTGAGAGATAGCGATGATTTTTTCATTTTTTGTACCGAGCACTTCTTTGAAGCTCAGTGGAATAAAAGTTCTGTAACACGAATATGGTGCCGGAAATGAATAAAGTGTATGGAAGTCATGTTGCTTGTTAAAGATTGATCCCATTCGATCATGAAATTCAAAATCCGTTAATGAAGAGCTCTCTTTTGCGAGCTTGTCTAAATGGGGAAATGGATCAGAGTCAATTCCAAAATCTCTTAGTTTCACTTCTCTATGAACAAACATTTGCTCAAATAGAAGATGGGCCTGAGATAATACCAGCTCTCTTTCTTCGGCCGTATATTTTGGCATAACCATTTCTTGGCGACGCTCTTTTAGTCTTTTATAAGTTGGAATGACCTCATCAGCTTGAACATAAAGTGATGATAAAACGAGCCAGGCACCGAGAGCGGCAGTTGTATTTTGCATTGATTTCCCCTTTGAGCGGGACAATAGGGTATAGGCCTTATTTAGTCTTTCACCGTGTGATCAGCATGTAATTTATTCATACAAGACCGAGCCTTTTAGGCCAGTAAAAAAATATTTCACTGATTCACTTTGTTGTTAAAATGAAATCAACCAAAACATTTTTCAAAGGATTGGATATGCAAATGGAAAAGCAAATCGTTGAGTTTTTAAGGGCCACTGACCCAGATATGGAAATCGGGGGAGCCGTTTCTATGCAGGATTGCGTGGAAATGATGATGGATAAGATTACAGAGATGGAGTTGGATTACTCAATTCTTTCTACAGCTTTCGTAAATGGTGTTAATCCAAACAGATTTGATGATTTCTATGAAGCCGTTATGGGCCAGTATGAAACAATCAGAGAAGGGGATGAAATTCCTGAAGCTATTCTAGATCGTCTTGCTGCTCAATACAGATAAAATAGAAGGGCCCTTTTAAAGGGCCCTTTTTTTTAATGATTGTTCCAGTTTGCTTCAAGCTCAGCTTTCGTACCATCAAAAACGTTAACATCCATATCCGCCTTTGTTCCAGGCACATTGTATAGACAAGAGCCTGTAGTCGTACAATTCAGCTCACTAGAAAATTGCCATAAGAAATATCCACTCCAAATTCCTTTGGGGAAATCCGTGACAGTTGATTTGAATCTCGCATACCAAAGTTTCGCCTGTTGGAATCGCGGATTGTTTTTAACTTTCGAATTTAAAGCAATAATTGTTGCCTGGTTTGCATATACCGTAGGAATGTAACCAGTTTTATCGTAAACGCGCTCCATGAAAACGACTGCTTCATCAATGGTCATGAATTTGCCATTACCTGTATCTTCAAGATCAAGAATCATTAATGTGTTTGGCTCATCTTTAACCAGGGAAAGAAAGAGATCCGCTTGAGCAATAGTATTTCCCGGCAATCCTAAGTGATAAGCACCCCAGAGATATCCGCGCTGTAATGCTATTTTTTTACGTGAGACATACATGGTATCAACTCTGGACCCAATTGACGAACGGTGGATGACTCCAACAGTTCTTCGATCTGTTGCCATTTTGTCCCAATCAATCGAATTCCCTTCATAGGCATCAATAACAATCTGAGTTTCACTGCGTGCCCAAGGACTGCTGAAATCAGATCCATAGGTTCCCGGAGGATTTGGGTTTGTAGGATTAGATGGATTGCTTGGTGTTGTTGGTGTTGTAGGCGTATTAGGTGTCGTCGGTGTTTGGGGAGTTGTTGTTCCTCCTCCGTCTGTAATGACTTCATCCCCTAAGTCTGGCCTCGAAGCACCTGAGGCATGTGAGAGATTTTGATAAGAAAGTGAAAGTAAAAAAGTCAGTGCAAAAATTGAGAGACGTGTACGCTTTAAACCCGTCCTGGGTTTCGCGGCTTTTATTAGTAGCTTCATCCTGATGCTCCTTCTATAGCTGTTTATAGAAAAATTTTATTGATTCAAAAGAATCAAATATTATGTTGTGCTTTTCGAGTGCAAAGTTGGCATGCCAA
>CBIHOP010000163.1:0-7496 GCA_966211385.1 uncultured Bacteriovorax sp. | reverse complement strand
GCTTCTACAAATTTCGAAGTAAAAGTTGAAATGCGGCTTGAGTGCTGAAGAAGGTTTAAGGCGACACGCTCACCTGAGAGGGCAATATGAAATGGAAGAGTGAATTCTATTGTTTCACCTTTGGAAAAAAACTTTCCTTCATGGGCGAGAATTTTTTCCGAATCGAATTTCGCTCCCAGATATTCAAAGGCCCCTACGAAATAAGGTAATCCAGTTAACAAAACATCACTTTTAATTTTCAAAACACAAGTTACATTTTTTGATGGTAGTGATTGAAGATAAAAAGCATTTCCAGCTAAATCATCTTCAGCAAAAAAACGTGAATACTCTTGTTGAAAACCTTGAATCTGCAAGTTCATTTCTGTGCTCAAATAATGAATAACATTCGTAAAATTTCTAATGACACACACTATTTAACCCTTAAGTCTCAAAGAGTTAAGTGATTTATGTGAGTCTCTGTACTTTAAAGGACTTAGGCATGAAAAATTACCTCCTTTTGACCCTTATAACCGCTTTGTTTATGGGGGTAGCCACTGAATACAAACTTCATTTGAAAACTAGGCCCTCCCCGAGAGTTCCTCAGTTCCTAAGTCAATATGCCCAGGAAGTTAAAGCCAGCTTTAAACGTCCTGAATACGGCAATCTCTTGATGAGTTTTCTATTAGGAGTGAAGCAAGGTATTTCACCCCAAACGAGGAAAGCTTATGAAACGAACGGTCTGAGTTTTTTATTGAGTCCTTCTGGTATTCACCTGACAAGTTTTTTTATCTTGTTATCTTTTGCTCTGAAATATTTTGTTTCAGCAACAAAACGAAAATGGATCAAAGTCGGTTTTCTCTTTTTGATTCTGTTTTCACCGACAGCACAAAATCTGAAGCGGCTCGCGCTCTTACGCCTCTTTTTTCATGCAAAATATAATTGGAAGAAGAAAACACCATCTACTACTCTTCTCGTCGTCGTTTTTATCTGTTCATTCTGCTTGGGCCACTATTTTGAAAGTCCCTATAGCTTTGCCATTAGCTTTTTATACATTGGTACTTTTTTTCTTTTTTCTGATCAATCGCGAATTAAATTTATCTTGGCGCTTTTTGCTAACCAAATATTAATCGGACTATTTTTGGGATCGAAAGTCTCTTTTTTTTCGGTGTTCACTTCACTCATTGGGGTATTCATCTTTTCATTCCTACAGCCTCTGTGTCTTATTTATTTTCTTACCTACTGGCTTTATAAAATCAATTGGCTGGAGTCTATTATTCATCTCTTCACATCCGCTTTAAAATCATCCATGGTTGCTCTTACAGGAACCTTTACTTCGACCTCGCTCTTTCTATTGCTCGCCATCTTAGCTCTCATTCACATAAAACAATCTAAACAAAGAGCCTGTTTATTTATGATCTTTCTCTTGTTTCATACGAATACATCCATGACTCCTTGCCTGTTTAGACCTCATTAGGTAAAACACCCCAAAAACCAGGAGCCATGAATGAAAGCTTTTTTACTTAGTCTTGCCCTCTTTATGAGTTTCTCAGTTTCAGCTGGAGACGTGAAAGAATTGGCCATCAGAACAACTGAAGAGATCGAAGCTTACTATAAAGCAGATGGCGATTGGGCCGTTGAAACTATCGAAAATTTAAATTTCCAAAAAGCGCCTGAATCTGAAATTCATGTCAGCGCGGATGTTACAATTTCCTCGGTTCATTCAGGTAAAGAGAAAAAAGAAACATGCCTTGTAGCGTTTGATAAATCTGATTTGGAACTGATTGGACTTGAGTGCTTCTAATGAATAAATACGATGCCCTCTTTTTTGATGCTGATGAAACATTACTCGATTTTAGAAAATCAGAAGAAATATGTTTTGAACTTGTATTACGTCAGCATCATATCGAAGGGGATTTCCTCCACTATCGAGAAAATTATAAAAAAATAAACGATCTCCTTTGGACACAAGAAGCGCTTGGTTTAATCACCAAAGATTTTTTAAAAGTTGAGCGCTTTCGCAAATTTTTGGAAGAGCATTCTCTTACAGGTGATCCCGATAAAATTTGTGAAGATTATCTCAAAGCTCTGCCTTCTCATGTTTTCCTCATTGATGGAACTGTTGAACTTCTCGCCACTTTAAACGGCAAAATCCCCATGGCCATCGTCACGAATGGTATTGGAACTGTTCAACATCAAAGATTTGCCAATGCGAATCTCACCCATTTTTTTCAGAAAATTGTTGTGTCTGAAGAATGCGGTTTCAGTAAACCTGACAAACGAATTTTTCAAGATACTGTTGAGAAAATGGGCTTGAGTGCGAAGTCACGAATTCTAATGGTCGGCGACAAACTGGAAACGGATATTTTAGGAGCAAATCGCTTTGGGATTGATAGCTGTTGGTTCAACCCTGATCGTTTGCCTAATAAGACTGAAATCAAACCAACTTATGAAATCTCCAGTTTAATGGATCTTCTGAATCTTCTTTAGGACGAACGTCTGAAGAAATATTCTCTCAATTGACATAAAATATTCTTAATTTACACTTATGGAATGAAGAATTTTCTTATTCTGTTCACTCTCATGTTTTTAACAATGGCCAGTACATTATTTGGAGCTGACTGTAGTTCAAAAGATCAAAGTCAAAAGATGTGCAAAAACCAGGGTTATTGCACTTCCTTTCCACTAGGAAAAGAGAATGAGCCTTGTCCTTCACAATGGACTATTCCTGAAAATTGGACGGCAACCGCACTCGACTGCCTTTCAAACACTGAACGAAAAGGTGTTTATAGTTGTGAAAAAGGCGGAAAAATAAAAGTCACTATTTGTGGAAAAAGCAACTGCTACCAATGCATTTGCAATTAAAAAACACTTCACACCTTTTTATTGAAAAGCGAGTTATTCTAACTCTGGCCTTAGTCGGCGCACTCTTCTTCTTAATTGGAATAGCAGATTCAGTTTTTTTTAATGAAATCCTAAAAAACGAAATTGGCAAAAAAGTCGATCCTCGTTGGTACATTGCTTTTTTAGGTTTCCCGCATATCTTTGCAAGTCTTCTCTCATTCACCGTTAAAGATCATGTTCGGGCCTATGATAAATCAAAATGGCAGAAATTGATTCTTACGTTGGCGGGTATTGCCGTCATTTTTTTTATTAATAATACTTTTTTTTCAATCCTCTTTCTTTTTTTCATCAGCACTCACATCGTCGGTCAAACTTTAGGGATCATAAGAAACTGGTCTAATATAACTAAAGAGCAGATCTGGATTTGGAAAATTTTGAATTCTTTTTTGATATCGGCCGGACTGCTTAACGTTTACAGTATTGATCTAAAATGGCTGATGGGAAGTTCTTATCAAATTTTTCTTACCCTTTCATATGCCATTATTCCCTTATGTTTCGCGCTTGCATTTAATTTCTGCACACAGACGGATAATTTCAAAAGCAAATTGCTGATCGTATGTACTCAATTACAAATTTTGGGAATGTTTTATTTTCCTATAAATGGAAATTTATTATTTGGTTTAGTATTACTAGTTCTCAATCATGATTTAGTAGCTTTTTACTATTATCTCGTTCATCGATATAACAATGTAAATCTCCAATCCTGCTTTTTTATGTTGGTTGTTTCAATTGGAGTTTCTACTCTTCTCGTAAATTTTCTCTCTTTCTCAAACGCACCCAAAGTAATTGTCATTTTTCAAATGATTCATTACTTAATTGAAAAACAAATTTGGCAATCAAATAGTATCCACAGAAAACTGGTATCCATTAATTCATGAAAACTCAGATGCTTTATTCTGTATTAATTGGATTAATTTTTTGTCTATCAGATGTGACTTTAGGTCTATGGCCATTTTCATTTTTGGCAATAGGATTATTGATTTATCAAATAAATTCTTTGCATTCTGATAAGAAATTTTTCATTGCAGGTTTGATAACCTTCTTATTCTTTTTTACCATAAGGCTTGTCGTATTACGTGGTGTCTTCACCGGACTCAATGGACTTTATTCAAATGAGTTCCAAGCTTTTACTGTTTTTTTCTTTATCATTTTTTCAACTACGATTTTGTATTCATTGATGGGCCCTGTACTACTCATCGTACGTTCAAAATCCCCGCGTTTAATGCAAATCCCATTAACCTGCTTAGTCTTTTTAGGATTCGATACTATTCATTGGTCAATCTTCCCTGAGCGATTGGAAATTTTAACTTTTAAGGATCCTCTTTTAATAGCATCATTAGGAGTTTTTGGTGATTTTGGATATAAGATTGTTTTCTATTTTCTTGCAGTCTTAATAGGCGAAATCTTAATCAATCCCAAATCAGTACGAAAATTTGCGTCTATTTATTTATTGCTTTTTATAACAGTAGTTACATCGGGTGCAATTAATCAGCACTCCAAGAAATTGAAGTTCGAAAAAAACTTCGCACTCATTCAAACAAATCAAGGTAAAGATAGAATTATTTTAGATCTGTCGACTATTGCAAACGATCTGAATCAAGTTTATTCAAAAGATTCCGAAACCGTCGAAATTCTTTTTCCGGAATATGCCTTTGAAGAAAGTGAACTTGAACGTCTCCAAAACTTTCAAATGAGACTTCATTTTCCTCATCGCCTGCACGTGGGACTCAGTCGAAAAAAACCTGAAGGATTAGAAAATTTGATTCTGTCTTTTGACCGTAATGCTCATCTAATAAACGAATATGAAAAAAATATTTTGTTTCCCATTGGTGAGAAGAATTTTGATTTCCCACTCATTCCCCCGAGCTGGCAAACTCCTACGCTTTTTGTAAAAAACAGCACTCAAACTTCCTTTATTACTGATCATCAAGACATCATTCTCCACCCGCTAATTTGTTACGAGGCTGCATTGTCGGATGTTTTTATCGCCAGAAGTGATTTAGCAGGCAAAAAATCTCAGATTTTTATGAATTTCTCTAAGGATTCATACTTTGAGAACAGTTCGCTGCTTCCTCTCTTTTCTCTTTTTGTTCAATCCCGAGCAGTTATTCACAAATCTCCAATTGTTAGGGTAAGCACTAATTCGGGAACACAGGCCATCAATATGTATGGTAAAATCGTAGCTGATTTGAAAAGTAATGAATTTGGCATTTTAACAGTTAAAGTCCCTATTTATGAATAGTCGTCTTACCTATATTCAATCGTTGTTTTCTCGAACAGAAGTTCGATTAATCTTTTTTTTAATGTCATTGATTTTAATCTTCGTCCACGTTGAGATTCTATTTTTAATATTAGTTTCAATAGGCATTCCACATGTGCTCATCGGACTTCATCGAGAATATACTCATTCAACTCAACAAACGACGTTCTTAAAGGCACTGGCCATAAACGTGATACTCGCTTTTAGTCTTCTCTTTATTTCAAAAGAATTGTTTATCTACATAACGTTTTTTCGATTCATTATTCATTTTTTCGAAGATCGAGTTTTCAATTACGGACAAACAAGTTTACCGGCCAGTGTTGCTGTTGCTCTTCTTTTTTTCTCACTCGATATTTTTAGAACGAAGTATTGGTTCATTGTCTGTTTTTCACTATCGATTGCAGCTTATTTATATTTTAATTTTCGCAAAAGACCTCTGCTCGAAAGAGGAATGCTTTTTTTAACGATGTTTGCCCTTTATCCTCTAATACCTCTAGCGCTAGGTGTTAGAGCTGATTCATCTTCTTGGAGTTTTAATCTCGCTATTATGCATTCTATTCTCTGGATGGTGTATGACGTCCATTCATCGGAGGGAAAACTTAATCCTCATAAGAGTAATGCTTTTCTTATAGCAGTAACATTTTTAATTTGTAGTTTTGCGGGAAGTATTTTTTCAATTTATAGTTATCAAGACTATTTCAGATTTTTTTATTATCCTTTTTATTTTCTTTCTTTCTTACATATTTTTTCTAGAGATACTATTCGAATTTTGGAATGGAGAATTACACCAATTAAGGTCTCAAATGATTAGTTCTGTTTTTGCAATGGCCTCTGGATTAATTGCTGGTAGTTTGCTTGGAATAAGTTTCCTTCCTCTCTCTATGGAGCTGCTGGCTGCCCTTTCTACTATTGTGTTTCTAGGATCCCTGCTCTTATTAAGAAGAAAAAATGGGTCCACTTTATCAATTATTTTCTTTTTATTTTTATATCTCTACTCGCTGCACGCCATTTTTTACAAAGACTATTTTTATATTTTACTGAACAAAACCAATTATGCTCCCGTGATGCAAATCCCGGTGTTCTTGCTCATGAATTTTCAGATGATATTAGTACATTTTATAATTTCATCTATCGAGGTTTACCTGTTCCAATTAAAACTTCTCAGAAAATTCGAATTTCTCTTTTTGATTAGTATCGTGTTTATCATTGAACTAACGACAATGAAGCAATGTCCACCATCTGCATTCATTTCGTTATCGGCCCTTGATCCTCATCCTGCCCCTTATTTTTTATGGGGACATTGGGGGACTGCCTTTTTTTATTACACTTTTTTAATTACTTGCCTGCTGGGATTGAAAACCTCAAAAAGATACTTTGTACCTTCTTTAATTATTCTAGCTGTCTGGTGTTTGAGTTATTTCTACAAAACTCCTGAATCCAAAAAAACAATTACAATTGCTGCTATCACTGAGGTTTATAGCAAAATTAATACGACTCAAAGTTTGCCGGAAAATATTCATTCCGCTCTTAACAAACTTAAACAGGAAGCAAGCCAACAGAAGATTGACTTTTACTTTTGGAATGAAGCCGCAATTTTGGAAATCAGGAACAACCACGCGGTTGCAGAATTAAAAAAGCTATTAGCGATAAATAATCCTGGTCTTCATTTTATAGGTGAATTGCTGCTTCAAAATCGAACAATCGGCCATTCGTACTACCACTTATTGGACACAAACGTTGAACAACCGCTAAAGACCTATTCGAAAAAAAGCTTAGTTCCACTAGATGAAGTTCCTCACTATTTTCCATGGATGTCAGATTCTAGTCTAACAAATCCTATGAACATTGTTGCAGGTAACAGCAAAGGACTCATTGAGAAAAATGGACTTACATTTGGGATCGCTCTATGCAATGAGATCATGGACGTTAAAATGCTACTTAATGACCATATTTTGAAGGAAGCCGATATCATCATTAATCCCTCTAATGTGCCTCAGCTTTTTTCGCATAACTTTGAGTCTGCCCTAGATAAATACTCTCTCTGGATCCACAAAATCTCAGGAAAACCTGTCTTAAGGCTCTCTGCAGGTAAATATGTTCATTACATAAACGGCGCGCATTCGTTCAAAATGCAGGATAAGTTTAATGGAATGTTCATCGCGAAAATTCAATTTTAAAGTAAGCATTTGTCTATTCACAAAACGAGAAAGTTTATTGATTTGAACCTAAGTCTTCGAGTAAACTAAATGACAATAGTTGAAAAGGGATGGGTATGTTTTTAAAAATTTTGTCACTGGTTTTAGTTCTTTCTCAAGTTAATGTTCACGCTCAAGAAGAAACAATTACTAAAATAGAC
>CBIHOP010000162.1:0-7501 GCA_966211385.1 uncultured Bacteriovorax sp. | reverse complement strand
AATGTCACTACCCGCTTCTTTAATTGTTATTTTTTGCGTTTGAGTATTACTCAGGCCAGCTGTATCAGTTACCGTTAATGAAACAATGTAAGTGCCGGGTTCATAGAAGTGAGCTTGGGTTTCACCAGTTCCTGTTGTCCCATCACCAAAATTCCAGAGATAAGAAATTATCTGACCATTAGGTGTTCCTGATTTCTCGTTATAGAAACTCACATTTTGAGCGTAATCATAAATGAGATAACTAAATGTTGGATCTGGATTGATCGCGGCAACTACATCGTCAGTTAATGTTATTGTTTTAGTTAATGTGTGCTGGGTATTGTGATTTGTCTTAGCAATGACATTGATTGAATAAGTCCCTACTTGATCATAAGTATGAGTTAAAAATGTATCGTTTGTAATTTCTTTTTGCTGTCCATCCCCAAAGCTCACAACAAAAGAACGAATGCTTAAATGTTCGTCGAAATCAAAAGATGGATTTAAATTTATGTAAACTGTTTTCGGTGCGGATTGTACCGCTCTAAATTCCACATATGGTTTTGCAGTTAGTGTGTCTTCAACGAGCGCAAATGGAATCGAAATTCGAATTTGCTGATCACGCATATCTAAAACTGTTAAAATGACTCTATAATTTCCGTAAGTACCCAGGTCAACTTTTGCTGAGGTATTTGCGTAAAATTCGGCAAGCTCAACTGTGTGTAAAGGATCTGGACCTGAACCATAAATTGTATAAGTCGCTTTTTTAATTGCAAATTGGGTACGAGTTATAAACGCTCTTAGATCAATCTTTGTACCGTCTGTAAATATTTTGAAATATCCACGTGGTGCTTGTCTAAGTGGTTCAAGATCAACTTCAACTGTTTTTGAAACTGAGCTTGTTAAACCACCACCATCTTCAACGGTTAAGCTTACACTGTGAGCATTTATCGCGACATCATTGGGTCTAGTAAATTTATGATCAATTGTTGCGCTTGTAAAAGTACTACCGTCGTCAAGTGACCATTTATAAGTTAAGGGCCCATCATCTGTAGATGTGCTTTCACAATGAATTTCTTGAATGCCTGATTTGCTACAAACAAAATCTGCAACAGGTGGTACGTTATCTTGAACTTGGATTTGTTTTTGTAATGTTGAGACGCCACCTTTGTCATCTATAACTGTTAATGTGATTGTTTTCAATCCACCTTTACTATAAGTGTGCTGAACAGTGCTTGATGATGTTGCTGTACTTGAAGTTCCATCGTCCCATTCGTATTTATAACTCTTAATAGAACCATCTTCATCTGATGAACCTTCAGCATTACATTCAATTTTTTTGATATCAGATGATGAACAATTTAGAGCAACTTTAGGCAATTTGTTTGGAAGAACAGTAATTGAAATTGAACCACCATCTTTGGCGTTATCCAATTTGTCTTTTTTGTTTTTTAGATATTTTAATTTTATGTTGAAAGTACCGGCCGTTTGAAACGTATAATTGATTTTTGAATTTGATGTTGTTAGTTGTTCACCATTTCCAAAATCCCAAATGAAGGTTTCAGCATTGTTATGAATATTTTCTGCATCGAGAGTTATTTCTAAAGGTGCAATTCCTGTGGTGGGTGTAGCCTTCAAATATTTGTTGCTATAGTAAGCAAAAACGACAGCAACAATACAAACCAGAAAACCGAAGAGCACCTTCAAAAGCTTCATTTCATATTCCTATAAAAATTTAAACTTATAACGGACGATTCTAAATTTATCTTGACTATAAACTTAGGATATTTTACGGAATTAAGAAATCGCATCTAATTATCTGGAATTGGATAACGACTTTTCCTGGAAATATGGCCTACTGAAAATTTATGAAGTTAACCTAACTAAAAATCCGCCTGTAATATATGGCTTGATATTCAAAGCTCAACGTTTAATCCACTGTAAAAATTATAGGGATTTCAAAGTCTCCATCACTTCCTCTGGCTTCATGATAATTTAGGCTTCTAGATTATTTAACCGCCAAGGTCTATATGAAATCATTAGTCTTCATCATTGCGCTCGTCTCATCATTTGCTTCGCTCGCTTCAAGTGAAAGTATTCTTGTAAAGGAAAACGATACGATTAAAGATGTTCACCATAACATTAACAATTTCTGCCAGGATCCTGCGACGGATATCGCTTCAGTTGAAGTTGAAATTCTGGAATCAGTGTTGAAAGTCAAAATGCAAATGACTAAAGAGATTGGAAAGAGACCTGGCTACAGAGAATATTATTTTTGGGTCGGCGCTACTCCAAGTAAAAGCGTGGGCTACCGTCCCTACGATCCCCACTCGGTCGCTTGGCCTGATTTCTTTGCTACAAATAGAGTTTTCGTTTCCTTCAATGCTGACTTTTATTCTGGACGTTAAAAAAACATCGTGAGCTTTCAAGACTGTCTACCGAGCGTTTGCACACACGACCAGGGTCTAGTGAGATCGGAAGGCGTAAAGTACAAAGTCCAAGGTAATGTCATCGAGTTTGAAGTGGCAAGATCAACACTTCCACTCATTGGCAGCGAAGACAGTGTGAAGTTCGGCTTCACGACATACTACAGTTTCGCTCAATGCGAAGGTGAAGATGACTATCCTAATTGGGATGAACAGAGTTTGAAAATTGATTTAACGAAGTCAGGTCTTTAGAATATTTGACAGTTTATTCGCGATAACGAATTTCAATCCCACCAATTGAATCATCTTGCATGAGATCGATGTAGAGGTCTGCTTCATCACCCGAGATATTGATACTTTTTTTGAAGTGCCATGCCTGATCGCTCACAAATTTGAAGCTTACAATCTTTTCATTTGAATCAGAGCTCACGAGCTTGCACTTTGGGAGTTCTCTCAAAAGCAACTCACTCAATTCTGGCTTTTTCTGCAAAAAGCTATCTGTCATCGCTGCTTTTTTAATTAATTCAATCATCCATGAGACATCAAAAGTTGTTTTCATCTATTAGGCCAATTTGTCTAAAACTCGCTTCATCGCCGCTTTGAATTTCACATCATGATAGGCCATGACGTGGGCGCGGAGCTTTTGGCCTTCGAGATCTTTTTCGTGAGTGTCAACGTCTTGAAGAGCTTTGTGGAATGATTCTTTATCGAGGCCATCAACAAAAGAAATTCCGGTTCCTTCAATCCATTTTTTTAAAGCGCGTGTGACGATGACCGGGCGGCCGGTTGCGAGTGTGCCTAGCGGGTATTGTGGGAACGTTTCTGTGTTGAAGCTGATGAGTGCGCGTGAAGCGGCCATAACGGGAACGTGTTCGCCGCTGCAACGGTTTCCGAAAAAAGTATTTTCGGGTTGGCCTGCTTTTAAATTCGCGAGGTGTTCATCATGACCGATGAATTGGAATTGATAATTCCACTCTTTCATCCACTCCATGATTTTTTTGGCCTGATCAGCACTTAGGCCTTGCGCTTCGATCAAATAGAAATGATGTTTGAACATGTCTTTTGGAAAAAGGGCATAATCTGAAACGCGAAATGGCGGTGCCATCACTTCTACACCTGGATTGATGGGTTTCAAGGCAACCGCTAAGTCTTCTCTTGTCACGAAAAGTTGATCGGCGCTTTTTAAAGATTTTTCCACCCAGTTCTTCACGAATGGCGCGAAGATTTTTTGCAGGAAAGTTTTGTTGATTTTTCCGTCGAGATCGAGATCGTAGAGATATGTGAGGAGCTTGCTTTTATCACAACGTTTGATTCCTTGAGAGAATCCTTTTGAAACGTTGATGACAAGTTCATACTCGCAAGAGACATAAAGATTTTTTGCCAGCGAAGGAAGTTTGTGAGCGTGAGAATAAAATTCTTCTTCTGTCGTTACCACATTTGATAGACCTGTTGAGCGAATTTTTCTCTGTTCGATGTGACCTAAGATCGCCCCTTTTTTGTGAGCGAAACAATAGATCGGTGCTTCGGGAAAAATTTCACAGAGGCTTTCGATGATTTCAGTGTAATGGTTGCGAGCGAGCAAATGATCACAAGTAATAGCAACTTTCATGGGATTCACATTCCTTGGCTAAACGAGATTTTTAAAATACTCGGCCGTCTGTCGAATTCCCTGTTCAAAAGTCACAATCGGAGCGAAGTCAGAAAAACTTTGCAGCTTCGTGATGTCAGGTCGTCTTCGTTTCGGATCATCGGTCGGCAGAGGAAGATAAGTTATTTTCGACGAACTTCCTAAAACTCTGATGATCGTTTCGGCCGTTTCAAGAATCGTATACTCATCTGGATTTCCCACATTCACCGGAGATACTTCATCACTCATGAGCACAGTATGAATCGCTTGGACCATATCTGTGGAGTAACAGTATGAACGTGTCTGAGAGCCATCGCCGTAGATCGTGAGATCTTCTCCTACCAATGCTTGCGTAATGAAGTTGGGAATCACTCTCCCATCATTCGGACGCATGCGCGGACCGTAGGTATTAAAGATGCGCACGATACGAGTATCGACTTGATACTTGCGATTATATGTCATCGTGAGCGCTTCAGCAAAACGTTTGGATTCATCATAACAAGATCGCGGCCCAATGGGATTTACGTGTCCCAAATAACTTTCCACCTGCGGGTGGATCTCCGGATCGCCGTAAACTTCACTTGTCGAGGCCTCTAAGAAACGCGAGCGTTTTTCCTGAGCTAGCTCAAGTAATCTGAGTGTGCCTTCGCTGTTCACACGTAAAATTTCGAGCGGAATGCTTGAAAAATCAATGGGTGAAGCTGGGCTGGCCATTGAAAGAATGTAATCGATCTTCAGGTCGCGAAAATTAGGAATGCGCTCGTAGATGTTGACTTCGTGGAATTCAAAATTTTTGTAGCTGGTGAGAATGTCGATGTTAGAAACAGATCCCGTGATGTAATTGTCGAGACCGATCACACGCGCCCCGAGATTTAAATAAAACTCGCAAAGTGTACTGGGTAAAAAACCAGCTGCGCCTGCCACTAAAAAAGTTTTTCCTTCCAGACTCGGAGGGGTCAGTACTCGGCCCATGCTCTACTCTCCACTCTCTTAAAACGAATTAATAATTCTTAAGCTGAATGACTGCTGATGACACGATGAGAATCACCGCTCCTAACAGCTGAATCGGAAGGAGTTTAGCATCGAGAAAGACCCAGTTGATAGCCACGGCACTAAATGGGAAGAACATTTCTGCAAGGGCCGTGACTCGGGCAGAGATGATTTTTAGACCTTTGTAATACACGTACATTCCCATGAGGCCCGAAAGAAGCACCATAGCGAGAATTTTTCCGTAGACGGCAAAGTTCCAATCGAGATTAAGACCGCCAAATTGGGTTGAGACGTAGAAGGCCATAAAGGCAAATCCGAGAATAAAGCGACCGCCCATAATTTGAATTTCGTCGAAGCCCTGGCCGGAAAGTTTTTTTCCAAAAACCGTAGACGCTCCCCAGCTAAATACAGCGATGAGAGTGAGTCCATAACCCATCATGGCCGTTTTTCCTAAAAGCGCCGGTGAAAAATCGAGCTGTGATAGTCCTGGTAAAATATCGGCCGAAGAAATGAGGAAACCTCCAACAAGAGAGAGGAAGCCGAAGATATAAAACTGAGGTTTAACTTTTTCACCGAGGAAAAAACGAGCACCTGTAATCGCTACGATCGGTTGTAGTTTTTGCAGTAAAATTACGAGCGAAGGGTTAATCATCATGAACGCTTTTGTGAAGCACAAGGTGGCAATGGCCGAACCAAAAATTCCGATGACGATGAAATAAAAAATTGTCGATAATTTAATATTGCCGATTTTTTTAGTTTCTTTAAAAAGAAGCGGGATGAAAATCAGCGAGAGGAAAAGATGTTCGACGAAAACGATTTTTTCTGCAGAGACACCAGAGCCTAAAAGTGGATAGCGAATGAGTGTATCAATTGCCCAAAGAAGTCCTGCGAGTACTATACAAAAAAAACCTACCACAACAATTCCTTTAGACGTATCATAATTGAGAACCAAATTTATCAAGGCGCTTGCATTCATGCAAATAAATCTTCATCAAACACACCATGAAATTGCCGACTTCGAAGGAATCTTTAAGTACCTAACGGCCACATTTCAACGTCCAAAATCAGGCGGACTGCACATCTTTCCGGAACTCTTTACAGCGGGATATCCCCTGCAAGATCTCGTTCTGAAAAAAAGTTTTATTGATGATTACCTCGCTTTTCTCGATGATCTTTCATCCTGGTCACATCATCAGCTGAAAGCACCAGCTGGTGAACAAATGGCACTAGTGATGGGCGGACTTCGTTATGAATTTGATAATGTCGGCTGGCCCACGCAGATTGAAAACGTGATGTACATTTTAGAGCCCGGAAAGGAAATGCAGTGTTTGTATACTAAACAACTGCTTCCAAACTACGACATCTACGATGAGAAAAAATATTTTACTCCTGGTCACACTCCTGGAATTTTTCAGTTCATGGGAAAAAATATTGGACTTCTGATCTGTGAAGATATGTGGTTTGCTCACCTTCATGAGCAAGATCCCGTTGATGGATTAGTGACGGCTTTTGAAGCACAAAAAAAGCAGTGTGATCTAGTGATCAACATTTCTGCGAGTCCCTACCATTTAGGAAAACTCGATTTAAGAATTAATCGCGCTCTAGAAATTTCACAAAAACTTCGCGCTCCATTTGTGTACGTCAATCGTGTGGGAGCTGAAGATGAAATCATTTTTGATGGACAAAGTTTTATTGTCGACGGCAATGAGATTGTTCGTTTAGGGGAAGCTTTTAAACCGCAAGTCCTCACGTGGACATGGTCTAATTTTCAAGAGCCGAAAAAAGAAAGTGTACGTCCTTTTCATCACTACTCGAATGGTTGGTCGACTATTTTCAATTCGCGTTTGAGTGCAGATACACTTCGCCTTCTACCACTCTCTGATGATGAGTGTGAAGAGATTGTCGATGCCCTTCTTTTAGGAATTAAAGATTACGTTTATAAAAATGGAATGAAAAAATTCACCATCGCGCTTTCAGGTGGGATGGATTCTTCACTGGTTCTCGCTCTCCTTCACTTGCTGCAAAAAACGACGATGATTGAAATTGAAGCTGTTTTTATGCCAGGACTTTTTTCAAGTTCTCTCTCATTTGATTTAAGTTATGATCTCTGCCGCAATTTAGGAATTAAACTGACTTCGATGCCGATTAAGTTTATCCACTCGACTATTAAATCAAGTTATCGTGACAATTTTGGACAAGAGCTTGTTGGTGTAGCGGATGAAAATATCCAAAGCCGTTTGAGAGGCGCCCTGATTTACATGCGCAGTAATGCGGTAAATTCAGTTGTACTCAATACATCTAATAAATCAGAACTCGCTGTAGGTTATTCGACGATTTATGGCGATAGTGTTGGCGCTCTTTCAGTCCTCGGAGATCTTTGGAAATCAGAAGTCTTTCAGATCGCGGAATGGATTAATAAAAAATATGGCCTGATCATTCCAGAAGACATCATTAAACGTCCTCCTTCGGCGGAATTAAGGGA
>CBIHOP010000161.1:0-7518 GCA_966211385.1 uncultured Bacteriovorax sp. | reverse complement strand
GCCGTAAACCAGCGGCGCATATCGGCCATATAAGTAAGTGGAGATTCACCTGTTGTGACCTGACCTTTTTCAAAACGGATCAACATATCATTGTAGTCATTCACCCAACGCTGAAGTTCTTGTTTAATACTCGCGCCCTTATAGTAAACAACTTGCGCAGAGTAAGTCGTTCCATTAGGACAAACTTTAACTTCTTCTAATTCGATAAGGGGATAACTTTCATTTGATGTTAAATCAAACTGCGTGAGTTGCTCCAGTAACTCAACATCAAGCTTTCCTTCTTCACAGTAAATAGGTTCACGTGGATTAGTAATCCCGTGATTCACTCGCAGTTTTCCAGCTTCTGAAGTTATATTGTTAAGGAAAGATTTTTTCCCAAAAATATTTTTGTGAATATTCTGAATATCATTTACAGAAAGATAAACGACATTGAGATCCGAAATGGCGGTTTGAGCATTTTGCCATAAATGCCATTCTTCATTTTTTTCTAATGCTTGTTTTGGATTAACAGCGAATTTATTTTTTTGACCACTAATCACTTTCGGTGACAGCGCGCGGGACAGTTTGTACTTTTGAACGTCTTGAATGTTAATTGAAATTTTTTTGAAATCGTCACGCATTTTCTGGAATCGATCCTGAAGCATACATTCTTCAGGCAAATTCTTAAATGCCTCTGTGCACGCCAGGACCTCAGCAGATAAGAAGGCAGAGTATAAAAAAAGCGCTAATGTTAGAGGCTTTCGCATAGGTCGGCACTATAGCAAAACTTCGAATTTTATCAGCTTAAACTGTAAAAATTACAAGTCATGGACTCGGACCTTCTAAGCGTGGGCGTCCAACATCTTGATTTTAACTTGAGGTTTCCAGACGTGCGTCTCAATTTACAATAAAACATTATCTCGCTAGAGTTTATCTAAGTTCATTTAAGGATGCCGACCATGTCTGAAAAAAAACTCTCTTGCATTTTATTGGTAGAGGATAATCCCAGTGATATAGGATTAACTAAACGCGCTTTCGAAAAATCTAACATACTCAATCCTTTAGTTGTCGTGGAAGATGGGGAAGAAGCTCTAAATTATCTCTTCTGTGAAGGCCCATACGCCGGAAGAAATAGCGAAGAGATGCCTGCACTCATTCTCCTCGATCTTAAAATGCCTGGACTTGGTGGACTAGAAGTTCTCCAAAAAATCCGGGAGAACAAACTCACTAAAAGACTCCTCGTTGTTATTCTAACTTCTTCTAAAGAAGAGCAAGACATCGCAGCTGGGTATGACCTGGGAATTAATAGTTATATCCGTAAGCCAGTCGATTTTCATAAGTTTGCTGAAGTCATAAAGCAACTTGGAATGTATTGGCTCATTTTAAATGAACCACCAGTTTTGGACTAATGATTGAAACGCAAACTAAAAATTCTGCTCATTGAAGACAACAGAAGTGATGCTGAACTTCTCATCCGTCATTTAGAGAAAGCTAATTATCAAATTAACTCACTTAGAGTTGAAACAAAAGATGAGTTAACGAATGCTCTCAAAGATCCAAATTGGGATCTCGTTTGTTCTGATTATTCATTGCCAGAATTAAATGCAGTCACTGCTTTAAAAATTTTCAAAGAACATAACTTGGATATTCCTTTCATTCTCATTTCAGGCGCTATCGGAGAAGAAGCTGCCGTAGAAATGATTAAAGCGGGTGCCCAGAACTATGTCATGAAAAGCAATCTGCAGAAAATCCCTGCGATTGTCGAACATGAATTAAAAGATGCAGAAGATCGAAGAGAGCGAATCAAAGAAGAAGCTCTTATAAAAGCGGAGCAGGAAAAAGTTCTTGAGGCTGCCCGGATGTCCTCATTCGGCGAAGTGACTAATAGTTTTTTCAAATCTAATTTAGAATATCTCCTTGAAGCAAATAACATCAAACAAAGCCAACTCTCACGTGATACGAATATATCGAAACAAACGATTTCAGACTGGTTGAATAAAGATTCAATGATCAGTATTCAACAGGCCTTTAAACTCACGAAGTATTTTCACATCAGTGTAGATGATTTATTTACAAAAAAGTTTAGTGCAGCCAAAGAGAGCGACTCGTTTCAATTTGAAAATTTTAATAGTTTCAAAAGCGGCTTTCAAGTGCTCGATCTCGATAGCCCGCATTCATACGTCAATCAAGGATTCGCTCATCTCATTGGGTTTAACGAATACGAGTTGAACACTCGTCCGATTGAAGAAATGATTCACCCAGAGGATTTGAAACATTTTCTCTTCATTAAGCAAAAAATTATTCAGGATAAAGCGGTAAATATCCAGGTTGATCTAAGATATATTACGGCAAAACATGGCTATCAGTGGATTAATAATCATTGTTTTGCAAGCCACGTGGACCGCAAGATTTTTATTTTCTCTTGCCCTATTCAGTGGCAACCAATTATTGATTTTTCGATCGATCGATTTTCTATAGAAAAAACAATCATGGACGAAATAGATTTTCTTAAAAAAAATATGAATTACAAAAAAGATTTATGTTTTATAAATGAGATGGATCCGAAAGACTGGATCATAACTGATAAGAATATATTTAAATGTCTCATTCGTTCCCTCTATCAGCAATTCCAAATTGTGGAGTTTGAATCTCATTTGAAATGTGAAGTCACCCTGAAAACACGCTATGAACACGATAAGAAAATTATTAGTGCAAGTATAAACTGCGCCATTAATCCATTTCGTCCTGACATTTCACGCGTGAACAAGATTGCACATTTAATAGGTGCAGAATTTACTGAAAACTATGCAGGTAATTTGTATTCGCTCTATATTTCTTTTAATAGTCCGGGTTAAGGAATTTTATGGCCTTGTTACATCGATATACAGTTACTCAAGTTCTTAGTGTGCTCCTCGGGATCATTGTCCTTGTATTTTTGGCCTTGAGCTTTTTTGCATCCTCACAAATTCGCAACATCTCAGTTAATGGTCCTCTTTATAATCAAATAGAGCAAAAAAAAGACATAATTGCAGATGTCCTTCCACCGCCTCTTTTTATCATCGAATCTTATTCTACGGCCCTCGAAATGCTCCAAGAAAAAGATCCTAAGAAGAGTGCCATGCTGATCAAGCGATTAGCATTGCAAAAGAGTGAATACGAAAAACGTTACGAAAATTGGCAAGAAAATATTGATGATCAAAATTTAAGAAAACTTCTTGCTGAAACTTATGTACCGGCAAAAAATTTTTATTTTCTGGTCGATAATCAATTCGTTCCGGCCATTGAAAAAAAGTATTACAAAGAAGCCAATCGAATTGCTGAAACAACATTAAAAAGTGCCTATGAATTTCATCATTCGAAGATTGGGGAAGTCGTTGCTATCGCTAAAAAAGAAATAGAAAAAACCGAAAAGGCCAGCGAACAAAAAATTATAAACTCAGTTGTCATTTTGATAGGTCTCGCTTTTCTCTTCGTAGCCGCGCTCACGATTACACTTGGCTGGTTTATTCGTTCTGAATCCAAGACCAGAAAAATGAGCAAACAAGTTATTGAATTAGAAAAAACTAAAGAAGAAATGTCGCAAAAAACGGCCAAACTCGAGTTGGCCTATAAAGAGCTGGAAGCGTTCTCATATTCTATCTCTCATGATTTAAGAGCGCCCCTAAGAAGCATTGATGGATGGAGTTTTATTCTGCTGGAAGACTACGGACATCAACTCAATGAAGAAGCCAGAGGATATCTTGATCGCGTGAGGAATGAAGCTCAACGGATGGGTGATTTAATCGATGACTTGCTTAAACTTTCACAAGTTTCACGTGCCGATGTTTCTAAAAGTATGATCAATTTGTCGGAACAAGTTGAAACTGTAGCTCAAAGAATGAGAGATCAAAATCCTGGACGTGATTTTCAGTTTGATATCGAACCCAATATTGTAGCAAACGGGGATTCACATTTGTTGGATATTGTTTTGAACAATCTACTAAGCAACGCCTGTAAATTTACCTCTCATAACGATCACGCGATAATCAAATTCGGAACTATAGAAAGTGAAGGAAGAAAGGCCTATTACGTAAGTGATAATGGCGTTGGTTTTAATATGGCACTTGCTCATCAACTTTATAAGCCTTTTCAACGGCTTCATAAGCAGAACGAATTTCCAGGAACGGGAGTTGGTCTTGCCATGGTTAAACGAATTATCACCTTGCACGAAGGGGAGGTGTGGGCGGAGTCAACCGCTGGAAAAGGGGCAACTTTTTACTTCACATTACGTGAACCGAAATCTTTTGCTTAGGTTTTGTCCGTCCAATTAGACCGCCAATTTCACACTTGTCCGAGTCCACGGACGAAGCTGATATAATCCCACAAGGGTAAACAATGCTTGTATTATGACTTCAGGTTGAAGGAGTAACACATGCACATCACACTATTTGAATTTGAGGAAAGGATTCCTCACTCATTTAAAGAGCATTTAGAAACTTATTACAGAACTGAGATTCTCTCCAGCATCGACGACGCTCTAGCGAGTTCTATTGCCGGAGAGACAGATCTTTTTATCATCGCACACAGTAGCGAAGGATATACATTTCGACTGATTGAAGAAATTAGGAGATTTCACCCGAATATTCCAATTGTCTTAATTAGTAATGACGATAGTGATGAAATTGTTGAAAAGGCGTTTAGGCTGGGCTCAAATGATGTTGTTTCACGTCCAATAACGTCTTTCGAGTTTGCGGCTAGAGTAAGAAATAAAATCCATACATATCGACCAATTCCTCGGGTGCAAAATTGTTTTAAATTAAATCGAAAAACGAAAACACTTGAGTTCAAAAATTTCAAGGCAACATTCTCTAAAAGTGAATTTATGATCTTGCTCGTCCTGAACGCATACATAGACAAAGTTGTTTCCAGGGAAGTACTCATGCAGACGTTTGCGTGGGATGAAGATATTACGAACAATGGCCTGAGAATGCATATTTTCAACATTAGAAGAAAGATGCATCCATATTCAGCACATCTAAGAACGGTAAGAAGTAATGGTTATATTTTAACTAAAGAATGTGAAGTTCAAATCGAAATTTAAAAGGACTGAGCGCAGATGGAAAAACTTGCCAGAGATGTTCTCATTATCGAAGACGATAAAGATGTAAGCTCGATTCTTGAGAGTTATTGCCAGAATATGGGATGCTTCCGAAATATTGTCATAGCCTCGGATGGGCATTCAGCGATTCAAAAACTTTCAAATCAAAAATTTGCCGTTATTCTACTAGATATGAATCTTCCCCGCAAAAATGGCTTCCAAATCATCGAAGAGATGGCCAGTACGTCTCTCAACTCTAACAGAAGCATTTGTGTTATCTCTGGTGACTTGAGTGCAAAAACAATTAAAATTCTTGCTGAAATGAATGTTAAACATTTCATTTTGAAACCTTTCAATGAATCCGTCTTTCAAGGAAAGATCCTTAGACTTCTTACGAATTGATCAACCTTAAGATTTTGTTATTGACGAAAAATTAAATTAAATTTGAATGGTATAGACCGATCCTGTACTTAGTTACGAACTAAAATTCACGGGAGTTAAGGAATGTTTAAAAGCAAAAGTTTGAATTTCAAATTACGATCTTCTTTTCTACTCATGGTTTTGTTTCTCATTCTTATTGGCGGCATGAGTATTTTTTCATTAAACAATGTCTCAGAAAAATATGACCACGTCGCAAAGATCAATCTACAAAATGCTATCAGTCTTTCACAGCTCGAAATAAATTCACGCGAAATTTTGAGAAGGCTATTGCAATTTAACCTCCCGGGAAATAGTGCGGAAGATGTAAAGAGAATCGAACTGGCCATTCAAAACAGTAGAAGCGATTACGATAAATACAGGATGCTCTACGAATCCGTTCCTTTCGTTCCTGGCGAAGGAGAACTCTATGAACAAGTCGATTTAAACTGGAAGAAATTGACTCCTCTTATTGATAAGGCCGTTGTTCTCGCCAAATCTTCTACAGAAGAAGATAAGGCAAAGTTTGCTCATCTCTATAAAGAAGAAATGAAAGATACACGAGACCAATTTTTCAAGGCCCTCGATTCCCTTGAAGCCTTCCAATCAGCAGAATCAAAGAAATGGACAGATAATGCGATTGCCGAAGCCGCATTTTCTAAAAAGATGACCCTGCTAACTTTATTGATAGGAACAGTAGCAGCACTGATTATTGGTTTTAAAATTTCAGGCAATTTAACTGTTCAATTAAGGGCATTGGCCAATGGACTTAGCCAAGGGGCAGCTGATGTTGAAAACGCCTCAACAGAAATTGCTTCAGCATCAGAGCAGCTCTCACAGGCCACGACGGAGCAAGCGGCCTCTTTAGAGGAGACATCCGCTTCTGTTGAGGAAATTAGCTCCATGGTTAATCAAAACACAGAAGCGGCTAAATCGTCCGCAGACAATTCTAATCGCAGCCTAACCAATGCAGAAAAGGGAAAAGTCGTAGTAGAGCAGATGATTCACGCTATTGGTGAAATCAATACCAGTAACAGCAATATCATGGAACAGATTAACGAGAGCAATAAAGAGATTGAAGATATCGTTAAAGTTATTTCTGAAATTGGGACAAAGACAAAAGTTATCAACGACATTGTTTTTCAGACAAAACTTCTCTCTTTCAATGCGTCTGTGGAAGCGGCGAGAGCGGGAGAGAATGGGAAAGGATTTGCCGTTGTTGCTGAAGAAGTAGGTAACCTTGCTCAAATGTCCGGTAATGCGGCCAAAGAAATTACAGAGCTGCTTGATGGAAGCATTGTTAAAGTAAACTCAATTGTGAATACCAGTAAAGAAAAAGTTGGACGTTTGATTGCCGATGGAAAAATTAAGGTTGAAGCGGGTACAAGAATTGCGAGCGATTGTGGTCATGTTCTCGATGAAATCGTTGTATCCATTGCATCGGTTTCAAAAATGGCGAATGAAATTTCTCATGCCAGCCAAGAACAAGCTCAAGGACTTCAAGAGATCTCTAAAGCTATGGCCCAACTTGATCAAGTAACACAACAGAATACACAAACGACGACTGAAACAGCGAACGCATCGAGCGCTCTTTTGAATCAAGCTGAATCTCTAAATCAAATTGTGAAGGATCTTGTGGCGACGATTGATGGTGCGAATGCCGGCACTTTACATGAATCTAAGCGAATCGTACGTGCGAAAAAAGAAAAGCCTGTAGTGTCTCCAGTTGCGTCTAATGTTGTGGCCATGAAAAAAGCGGTAGCACCACCAGCAACGAGAGTTATTTTAAAACCAAATACTCAAGAGAAGCCTGCAGGAATTCCATCAAATCAAGATATGCGATTTGAGGACGTTTAAAAGTTAATTGCCATTTCAGAACCTTTCCTGTTTTACTTAGTAAAAGGAGAAAAACATGAAAGGTTCAATTGAATGGAATTCAGGATTAAGTTTTACAGGTACAGCAGGTAAGAATTCTGTCGCTATTGATACGAAACCTCCGATGGGTTCAGATAGTGGTGCATCTCCAAAAGAAATTGTCGCACTTG